>JAGVGV010000245.1 GCA_020056895.1 Deltaproteobacteria bacterium | reverse complement strand
GGATGATCCGTAAGTCAGAAGACCTGCTGGAGCCCTCCAAAGTCCCGCTTCCATATTGATGGAACGGGCCCCGGTCCGGTGCGGCTGATGGAAAAGGCCGGCCTCATCCTCGGGACATACGTTCCCGGGGTGAGGCTTTTTTATTTCCAGCCGGGTATTTTCGGGCGGCGCCGACCGCCCCGATGCGGGAGCAACTCCATGGAAGAACGTTTAAGGACGCGAATCGCCCAAATTCCCACCCCCAGCGCCGAAGCGGCCCAGGCCGCGGCTCTTCGCCAGGAACAACTCACCAAACCCCAGGGTTCCCTGGGCCGGCTGGAACGGCTTTCCATCCAGATCGCTGGAATCCAGGGCCGCGAACGGCCCCGGATCGAGCACAAAACCATTTTCACCCTGGCCGGAGACCACGGCGTGGCCCGCCAGGGGGTAAGCGCCTATCCCGCCGAAGTGACTCCCCAGATGGTCTTCAACTTTTTGGCCGGCGGAGCCGGGATCAACGTTCTGGCCCGCCAGGCCGGCGCCCGAGTGGTGGTGGCGGACCTGGGCGTGAATTACGACTTCCCCGGCCCCAACCGCCCCTTGGACAAAAAGGTGGCCATGGGCACGGCCGATATGACTCAAGGGCCGGCCATGACTCGGGAAGAGGCCGCGAAGAGCATCCTGGCCGGGATCGAATTGGTGGACCGGGAAAAGGATTTGGACATCCTGGGCACCGGCGACATGGGCATTGGCAACACCACGCCCAGCGCGGCCATTACGGCGGTCTTCACCGGCCGGAGCGTCGCCGAAGTGACCGGACGGGGAACCGGAGTGGACGATCTGGGGCTGGCGGCCAAGGTGGCGGCCATTGAAAAGGCGCTGGCGGTGAACCGGCCCGACCCGCGGGATGCCTTGGACGTGCTGGCCAAGGTGGGCGGCTTCGAAATCGGCGGCATCGCCGGTCTGATTATCGGCGGCGCCCTCCGGCGGGCGCCGGTGGTGATCGACGGCTTCATTTCCGGCGCCGGAGCCCTGATCGCTTCAGCGCTCGCCCCTTCGGTCCGGCCGTACCTGATCGCGGCCCACCAGTCCGTGGAGGTCGGCCACCGGTACTTGCTGGAGCACCTGGGCCTGAACCCGATCCTGAACCTGGAACTCAGGTTGGGTGAAGGCACCGGAGCGGCCCTGGCCATTATGATCTGCCAGGCGGCCGCGGCCGTGCTGAATGAAATGGCCACCTTCGCCGAAGCGGGAGTATCGGAAAAAGAGGAATAGACAAAACCGGGGGGCCGGCCCTTGTCGGTCCCCCTTCCGCCGCCGCCCTCAACCGAAACGACAAGTCACCCCAATATCATAAACAACAAGGCCTACCTAATCCGCCCCGCTTCCAGGCGAAACAGATGGGTCACGGTTTTTTTTAAAAAATCCCGGTCGTGGGAAATGATGAACAGCGGGAGCCCCAGGTCGTTGAGCACCTGAACCAGCCGTTCGGACGCGGGCTCGTCCAGGCCGGCGGTGGGTTCGTCCAAGAGCAGCAGACGCGGCTTCATGGACAAGACCGTGGCCAGCGACACCAGCTTTTTTTCGCCGCCCGAAAGCTGATACGTAATCCGGTGTTCGTACGCGCCCAAACCCAGCAGGTCCAGGGCCTCGTGCACCCGGGCGTGGGCTTCGTCGCGCCCCAGGCCCAGGTTCAAGGGGCCGAAAGCCACGTCGTCGGCCACGGTGGGGCAGAAAAGCTGGTCGTCGGCGTCCTGAAACACAAACCCGATGCCAGCCCGCACTTCGCGGAAATCCTCTTCCCGGGTCCGAGGCCGGCCAAAGATTTCCAGCCGGCCCGAGGTGGGCCGCAATAACCCCATAATCAGGTGAAACAGGGTGGTTTTGCCCGTCCCGTTGGCCCCCGTCAGCCCCGCCTTCAGGCCCGGTTCGAACACCAGGGACAACCCGTCCAGCACCCGCCGGCCGTCCGGGTACGAAAAACCAAGGTCCGTGATCCGGATCAAAGGATAAGATTCGTCCATTCCAAGCCCGCCAATACCAGGATCATGCAACCGGACGCCGCGAGAAACCACAGGTCCCGGTTTTCCAGTTCAAAGTGATGAAGAATCCAAAGACGGCCGTCGTACCCCCGGCAGCGCATGGCCTGGTGAACCCGGATCGACCGGTCATAGCTACGCACCAGCAACATGCCCACCAACCAGGCCAGGGCGCGGTAGGTGCGCCGATCGGTTTTCGGTACGAAACAGCGCACGCGCATGGCCAGCCGAAGCCGCAGGTATTCTTCGTGAATCACCTGAAAATAACGGAACGTGAAGAAAAAAAGGTGCACCAGCTTATCCGGAACCCGAAGATGCCGAAGCCCGTGGACCAGGCTGAACACCGGCGACGTGGCCAAAAGAGCCAGCACCCCAAGAACAATGGCGTTCGATTTCAGCGTAACCGCCAGGGCCAGCCCGGCCCCTTCCCAGGTGGCCGTAAAAGGCCCAAGGGCCGCCAGGGGCCGCCCCGGAGTTGAAAACGGCAAAAACAACCAGATGGCCGCCAGGAACAGGTTCACCGCCAAAAGCCGCGCCGCCACTCGGGAAAACGGCAGCCGAGCCCCCAAGGTCAGCCCCACCGACAAAATCAGGGCCGCCGCCAGAACCACCCACCGGTCCGCCACCGCCGTGACCATGGACAACGCCAGGGCCGCCGGGATTTTCACTCGGGGGTCCAGACGATGAAGCAGCGAAGGGCCGCGAGCGAATTCCTCGAGATGCATCGTTCGGGAAACCTTTCGGTATCGAACCGTTCCAAACGGCGCGGCTGGGAGCGAAGCCCGCCGCCGGTGGACCATCCGCTTGGCTATAGCCGCCGCCCGACAAAAGATCAAGACTTCTCTTGAACCGGCCGTAACCGTTCAAATACGGGGGCGGTGGTTGGAAGTATTCCTGGCTTCGTCCGTCGTTGGGGCCGTTGGAAGAGGCGGTCAGGTATCAGCCATCAGCTATCAGTTCCTATGGAAGGAATGCGGATTCATATGAATTCTTGAAAAAACGTATTCCTTCCTTTGGCCAGGAACCCAAAAGCCTTTGGGGTTCATGGCCCGTTCATCATTCCCTCATTGAAACCCAAACATCATCCCTCACCGTGGCCTGGCCGTGAGATCGGCGTGGATTCGTCCCATTTTTCGGGACGGAAGAATCCTACCATACTGGATTCCGTCCCTAGACCGGAGACCCTTTGTCCCCAAAAATGGGACAAATAATCGGGCCGGCTCATGCTCAATAAAGGTGAGTACTTGAAAATACGGCTATTTCATAAATCGTGCCTGTTGGCTCAAACTTTGCCCTTAAGGAGCCAGCACCCCATGTTCTTCAGGAGGTCCCCTGTGACATCCGAACCTCAATGCCTGATTTTAGCGCCGGAAAGCTCGGCCGGGAACCGTTTGAGGCGTGCCCTGGAAGAGCACGGAAATGGGGAATGCCTTTATTTCGTTCAGAGTATCGAGGCCATGGCGCTTTTGCTGAGCCACCCGGACCACGGCTTCAAGCTGGCCGTTTTGCTGGCGGATGAACCGGGCCGGCTCAAGGATTTCGCCCAACTGGCGGATCAATTGGCGGACTTGTGGGTTCTTTTGGTGGTTCCGGATTCGGGGGACGACACGATTGCCCTGGCCCATGCCCTGGGGCCCCGGTACCTGACCCGAGCCGATAGCGATTTTTCCGAGCTGCCCGAAATTCTTTACCGTCTTCGGCGGCGGTGGACCGCGCATTCCGCCGAGGAGCCGTGGGTGGAGGAGGAGGGGTCGGCATGATTGGGCCCCTAAGGAACGTGGCCGAATCCATCGGCCGGCTGACCGCTTCGAGCGAAGCCGAATTTCTCCGCGTGGGCGACCGATTGCGCGAATTTTTTGGCCGTTCCCAGGTGTTGTCGAAAAAGGCGGCGGACGTGGCCGCCCGGCTTTCCGGGGAAGAAGCGGCCGAGGCTGCCCGGGCGATCGAAGAATTGGCTCGGGAGTTGGACCACCGGACCCTGACCGCCGGCCAGCGGATTGAATCGGCTCAGGCTACTTTGGAAGAATTCCAGGTCCGCCTGGACAAGGTCCTCGCCTTGGGCCGGTTCTTCCAGCAAATGGTCAAACACATGAAAATATTCAAGGTCTATTTCCGGATCGAAGCCGCTCATCTTTCCGGAAACGCCGAAGAGTTCCATGGCCTGGCGGAAGAAGTGGGCAAGCAGGCCCAGTTCATCGGCGACCGGGTGAACGGGCTTCTGGAGCGGGTTCGGGCCTTGTATGGGGAATTGATGCGGGCGGCCGGGCGTTTCCAGCACTTAAGGACCTCCCGGGCCGGACGGGACCAGGAAGCCCGCACGAGGTTGACGGCCTGCTTGGACGGCATTGGGCTCCGACGCCGGCGCTCCCTGGAAATGGCCGCCCTTTTGGCCGACCGGGCCCAGGCCGTGGCCGCTCATTTGGGCGAAGTGGTGGTTTCGCTTCAGTTTCACGACATCATCCGGCAGCGGCTGGAACACGTTCAAAGCGGCCTTTTGGAATTGGAAAAGGAAACGGATGAAAAAACCATCCGATCCATGACCGGACTCCAGGCGGCTCAACTGAGCGGCGGCCATCACGACCTTGAAACCGCCCTGACCCGGATGACCACCAATCTGGAAGGAATCGGCTCGCGGCTCCGGGAACTGTCCGATGGCCTGACATCGGATCGAACCGACAGCCTGGCGGGAACCTGTTCGTTCCTCGATGATCTGGAAAAAAACCTGTCTTCCGCCGGAGGGGCGCTGGAACAAGCCCAAACCGCCGGCCAGGAACTGGATTCCGCCTTGACCGGGGCGGCCCGGATGATGGAAGACATCCAGGGCTTTTTAAAGGACGTTCTCGAGATCGGCGAAACCGTAAAATACATTGCTCTGGGGGCCACCATCAAGGCCAGCCGGCTGG
Organism: Deltaproteobacteria bacterium; assembly: GCA_020056895.1. Classification (GTDB taxonomy): domain Bacteria; phylum Desulfobacterota; class Desulfarculia; order Adiutricales; family JAGVGV01; genus JAGVGV01. The sequence continues at coordinate 2,590 of JAGVGV010000245.1, read as the reverse complement.
GCCGGGATGGCGCCGCCATCCAGGTTCTGGCCGTGGAAATCCGGCGCCTTTCAGCCGATGCCACCCTCTGGTCCCAGGAAATCTCCGAAACCCTCAGAGGCTTGGCCGATTCGGCCCGGATTCTCGAACAATCATCGGCTGGAGCCGAGAACGCGGCCGCGGGCCCCTCCGATCCGGTTTTGTCCACGCTTCAAGCCCGAATGGAAACCCTGCGGATGGAAAACCAGGTCCAGGCTCTGGATATGGACCAATGGAACGAAAACGTTCTGTCTCTGGCCCGGGAAGTGGACGGGGAAGCCGCCCGAGTCCGGGCCGAACAAGGGTTTCCGGATGGGTTGAAAAAGGAAGTTCAGCGGCTGGAAGGGCTGGCGGGACCGGGGTTTTTACGGCGGTCCACCGCCGCCTCCGCCGCCGGAACCGATCCGTGGGCGGGACTGGCCGGCCGGTACACCATGGCCAGCGAACGGGTGGTTCACCGGACTTTCGTGGCCGGAGCGCCAGGGGCTTCGGCCAAGGCTTCTCCGGCCGGCCGGAAAGCGGCCGATGACGACCTGGGCGACAATGTCGAGCTTTTTTAGCCAATTCGGCGAAACGACCGAATGGAACCATCCATGGTCAGAGGAGGAACGGACATGATCGAATGGACCCCAGGGGAACCACCCAAAGGACCAGTTCTCCGGCTTGGAGGCGATCTTTCCGTGGATCAGGCGGAGGATCTGAAAGCGGCCTTGCTGAAGGCCTTTGAAACATCATCCCGGGTGCTGGTGGACCTGGGGCCGGCCTCCAGCATGTCCGTGGCTTGTCTTCAACTGTTGGTTTCGGCCCACCGCTGGGCCCTGACGCGGGGATGCCGGTTGATCCTGATGGACCGCCGGCCGGACTTCATTGACCAGTACATCCTCGAAGCCGGGTTCATCCGCGATCCGGAACCGGGTTTGGAGGATGGACTGGAGGCCCTTTGGGCCGAAGGAGGTGACCTATGACCGCGAAAACCGTTATGACCGTGGACGATTCGACCAGCGTCCGCCAGATGGTCCGGTTCACTCTGAGCCAGGCCGGATACGATGTCGTGGAGGCCGTGGACGGCCGGGACGCCGTGGCCAAGGCTTCCGCCCATAAAATCAACATGGTCATCACGGACCTCAACATGCCCCACATGGACGGCCTGGAACTGATCCGAAGCCTAAGATCGAAGCCGGATTATAAGTTCACGCCCATCGTGATGTTGACCACCGAATCCCAGGACGACAAAAAAAAGGAAGGCCGGGCGGCGGGCGCCACGGGCTGGATCATCAAGCCCTTCAAGCCCGAACAGCTTTTGGCGGTGGTGAAAAAGGTGATGGGATGAGCCAGGATATCCATCGCCAGGCCTTCAAGGAAGAAGCATACGAGCTTTTGGCCGAGCTCGAAACATCCCTTCTGGAATGGGAGGCCGCGCCCGGCGACCCCGAACTGATCGGCCGCATCTTCCGCGCCATGCACACCATCAAGGGTTCGGGCGCCATGTTCGGTTTCGACGACATAGCCCGGTTCACCCACGAAGTGGAAACCGCTCTGGATAAGGTCCGGAACGGTTCCCTGGCCCCATCGGCCCGGCTTTTGGACCTGACTCTGGCCGCCCGCGACCAGATCAAGGCCATGGTGGACGCCGATGGGTCCGAAGGCGTCGTGGATTCGGCCCGGACCGAAGAACTGGTGGCCGGGTTCCGCGATCTGGTCCAACCGCCCAAGGCCGCCGCCGCTCCGGTTCCCAAACCTCGGACGGAGGCGCCCCCGGAAGATGAATCCTCATCCGGGGATTCGGCCGCCGTTACGTTCCATATCCGCTTTCGACCGCCCCGGGACCTGTTCCTCAAAGGCCAGGACCCCGTGTTGCTGCTCAATGAACTCCGAGCCCTGGGAACGGCCCGTGTTTTCGCCCATACCGACCGGATACCGCCCCTGCCCGAGATCGATCCCGAAGCCTGCTACACCTGGTGGGACATCTACCTGACCACCAACCAGGGACGTGCGGCGGTTCAGGATGTGTTCATTTTCGTCGAGGATGAATCGGACCTGGTGATCGAAACTCTGGAGCCCTCCGCCGATCCGGAACCATCCGCTTCCGCTCCCAAACTGGGGGAAATCCTGATCCAGCGGGGCGCGGTGACGCCTCAGAAGGTCCAGGAAATCCTGGCCGCTCAGCAGCCTTTGGGCCGGATGCTGGTTCAGGCCGGAGTGGTTTCGCCCTCCCAGGTGGAAGCCGCCCTGGCGGAACAAAAGGCTCTTCGCGATGCCCAGGAAACCCGGAAAAAGGCCGAAGACGTCCGGAGCATACGGGTTCCTTCGGACCGGCTCGATAAACTGGTGGACCTGGTGGGCGAAATGGTCACGGTTCAGGCCCGGCTCAGCCAAACCGCGGCCCAGCGCCGGGATCCCGCCCTGGTGGCCATTGCCGAGGAAGTGGAACGCCTTACCGCCGAGCTCAGGGATAACGCCATGAGCACCCGCATGGTCCCCATTGGCGCCCTGTTCGGCAAGTTCCGCCGTTTGGTCCGGGATCTGGCCCGGGACCTGGGCCGGGACGTGGACATGGTCACCGAAGGCGAAG
>JAGVGV010000524.1 GCA_020056895.1 Deltaproteobacteria bacterium | reverse complement strand
CCCCAGAAGCCGCGGATGTCGTGGGCGGTCAGGGGATAGGGCGTGGGCAGGCCGGTGGTGCCGGTGGTGGTGGCGATATAGGCCAGATCGGCCACCGGGACGGGCATAATCCGGCTCAGGGCGGTCAGAAAATCCCCGCCGCATTCGGCCACCAGGTCCATCAGCGCCCGTTTGTCGAAGAGCGGCATTTTTTCCCTGAATTCCGTCAGGCCGGTCAGACGGTCGGGGTCCAGCCCGGCCGAGCGGATCCGGGGGCCGAAAAAAAGGGAGTCCCGGATCAGCCGGGTGAGCATTCCTTTGATTTTTTCCAGCTGAATTTTTTCCATGGCCGGGGTCCCCAACAGGGGTTCCACGGCCATGTTCCAGTACGGCCGGTCGGTCATGACGGGGATGCACCTCGATGAAGATGGGCCTAGGCCGAATCCATTCCGGCCGTGATTATAACAGACACGCGGCCGAGACCGAAGGGGTTTGGATCGAGTGCCAGGGCGGATTCACCCCGGCTTGGCGGAGGCGGCCGCTATTTTCGGTATACGGCCACCTGGATCCGGCGGAATAATCGTTCATACGACGTAAGCGACTCGGCATGCCCCGTATAAAGGTGCCCGCCTGGCTCCATGTACCGATGGAACCGGGTCAACAAGGCCTGTTTGGTGGGGTGATCGAAATAAATCATCACGTTTCGGCAAACGATCAGATCAAAGAATCCTTTGAACGGATATGCGTCCTGCAACAGATTCAACCGCCGGAAGACCACCATGCGGCGGACATCTTCGCGTACGGTGAAGGTGGGATTCAGGTGGTCGCCTTCCCGGTGGAAATACTGTTGAACCAACGTGGCGGGGGCCCGCATCACTTCGTGTCGGGAATAGGCGCCGGCCATGCCCTTGCGCAGCATCCGCGTGGAAATATCGGTGGCCAGGATTTTGAAATCCCAATGGGTGTCGTTCCCAAAAAATTCGCGGGCCGTGATCGCCAGGGAATAAGGCTCTTCGCCGCTGGAACAGGCGGCGCTCCAAAACCGGATTCGGTTGGACCGGGCGGCCTTTTTACGCGCCGCCAGTTCAGGGAGCAATGTACGGGTAAGAAATTCAAAATGATTGGGCTCACGAAAAAAATAGGTCAGGTTGGTGCTCACCTGGTCCAGGAATTCGATCAACTTGCCGCCCGACTCATCGTTCTTGATCCGCTCCAGAATTTCTTCGGGGCCGCTGTATCCTCTTTTTCGCGCCAAGCTGGCCATCCGGGCTTCCATCAGTTCCCTTTTATCGTCCAGGACAATGCCGGATTCGCGGTACACAATGGATACCAGTTCCTGGAAAACCTTATCGGAAATCCTTGCCACCCGAATCCTCCTTGACTTTATAAGCCGCACGATCACCCGTCGTGATCCCAAATTCTATCGGCCGGAGCCTGATCCGGCAAGGGCCGTTTCCCGATCGGCCGGATTTCCTAGTCGGTGTGAATGGAACAAACGGCGATCGAGTCCTAAGACCGGAAGGCGCCCGGAAGCCTGGCCCCAGGGAACGGAAGGGGACTTCCAGCTGCGGCGCCGGGTTTGGAACGTCTTGAATCGGAAGGGAAACCATGTTAGTATGCCTTGACAAACCATATGGGAGCGCTTTTTTTAACCCGCCCCACGAAACGGGGATTGAAGGCGGAACGAAAAGGACGGATCGGTTGAAAAAGACTTTTGATCCCGCCCGTATCGAAGCCATTTTCACCCTGGTGGCTTCCATTAAGGACAATATCATTAGCGGCTCCCTGAATGCCGCCATGGCCAACCTCGTTAAAGCCATTCAGTTCTATCTGGTTACGCCCGTTTTGAAAAAGGAACGGGAAGTTTTGGAAGACGATTTTTACGACCTTTTAATACGAATTTCCTCGCACTCGAAGTTCGCCGGTACGTACGGACCGGTTTCCTTTCGCAAGGGCCAGCACAAAGACAACATCGATTTCCTGGAACAGTTGATCAAATTCGGCGCTGAAAGCCTGAAGGAAAAAATCGACCAGGGACTGGAACTTCTGGACGCCGACCGAGTGGAGGAGTGCCGGGCGCTGTTCCGGGAGGTGCTGAACAACCCGGACGTGGACATCAACCATTTCATGGCCATGGGCGATGGGTATTTGAAGAAAAAACTATGGAAGGACGCGCAGGATGTTTTTCAGCAGGCGCTGGAAAAAGACCCTGAATCCCTTCACCTGCTCAACCGCATGGCCATTTCTCTCCGAAAAGACCGCCAGTTCGAAGCCGCCCTGGCCATATACCGCAAGGCCGTGGTTCTTTCCCCTCGGGACGAGGGCCTGTTCTACAATGTCGCCCGGCTGTTTCTGGACATGGGCAAGCCCAAAAGCGCCGGACAGGCTCTTCGCAAAGCCCTGGCCATCAATCCCAAATTCCAGCCCGCAGCCCGGTTGCTGGTGGGGGTTCAGGAAGCCGAAGCGGGTTTGGGCCGGACTACCGATAAAAAAAATTAAAACCCTTCCCGTCCCCCGTTCAGCACCGTTTCTCCAGATCCCAACCACGCGGATTTTCGGCATGAACGAAT
>JAGVGV010000702.1 GCA_020056895.1 Deltaproteobacteria bacterium | reverse complement strand
GGTTCACGGGCGTGTTCATCGTCCTTCTGATTCTGTACATTGCCATGGCCGCGGCCACGGGGATCATCCAGCGTTCCGAAAAAAAGGCGGCGGTCTGAGCCCTAACCTTCCGATTTGAATCGGCGCCTTCGGGGCGGCCCTGGCCGCCCCGAGTTGTTTCCCCCGGCGGAAAAGGAAGTGGAATGAGGGATATCCGGATCGCCGCGGCCATGACCCGTTCCCGCGTTGGGGATACCGCCGGGAACCTGGCCCGGGCCCGGAACCTGGCCCGGGAAGCGGCCGGGAAGGGCGCCCAACTGCTTGTGCTGCCCGAAGCGGGTTTGACCGGGTACACGGTTCGCGAATCCATGGTCCATCTGGCCGAACCCGTGCCCGGCCCACTGACCGCCGCTCTGGTGGAAACGGCTCGGGAAACGGGTCTGCTGATCCTGGCCGGGCTGGTGGAACGGGCGGCGGGCGGAATCTGCTATCTTACTCAGGTGCTGGCCGGGCCGTCCGGACTGCTGTATGCGTACCGCAAAACCCATTTGGGACCCACGGAAAAAACCTGGTTTGGCGCCGGCGACCGGCTGGGGCTGGTTTCCCACGGCGGCCTTCATATGGGATTACAGCTTTGTTACGAAGGCCATTTTCCAGAAATCACCCTGGCCCAAGCCTTGGCCGGCGTGGACCTGGTGCTGATCCCCCATGCATCCCCCCGGGAAACGCCCGAGGAAAAGCGGGACCGCTGGTTGCGGTACCTGCCGGCCCGGGCGTACGACCACACCGTCTTCGTGGCCGCCTGCAACCAGGCCGGAGACAATGGCGGAGGGCTGGAATTCGCCGGCGTCTGTTTGATTCTGGGACCCAAGGGGGAGATTCTGGCCGAGGCCGTTGGTCTGGATGACCAGTTGGTCACGGCCGACCTACGCGCCGCCGACCTGGCCTCGGTCCGCGAAGGCCGGATGGGGTACTTCTTGCCGCTCAGGCGGCCGGAATTGTACCGGCAGGGATAGCCTCCCTTCCCAAAATGTTCTTTGGCCCCGGATGCGTTTTAGGTGGCTTTGAGCTTCCGCCTCGCTCCAAAACCAAGGCCGCTTCCTTGGAGTTAGGTTCAGACCATCACAGCAAAACCCTGAACCGGGCGCCCTTCCCCAGCGTCGCATCCATTTCGATCCGGCCGTGGTGCTGGTCCACGATCTGACGGGTGACGAACAGGCCCAGGCCGGTCCCCTTGCTGCCCTTGGACGAAAAAAACATGGCGAAGACCTTGCTCCGAGTCTCCTCATCCATACCCACTCCGTTGTCTTCGATCTCGAAACTCGCCCCGTTTTCCCGAGGCCGGACCGTAAAGCGGATGAAATGGTTCGGTTTGAACTTGTCTGATAGGCAGGCGTCCACGGCGTTGTCGAACAGGTTCATCAGGGCGGCCCGGATCAACCCGGCGTCGATCTGGATGTCCTGATCTCCGGCTTCGATGTCAACCCGGAACTCCAGGCCGTGGGGTGCCAGCCGGAGACGGATTTCATCCGCCAGGTGCTGGGCGAAGGTTTGAAGCCGAACGGTTTCGGCCGCCATGGGCCGGTCTTTGGAAAACATCAGGATGTCCAGGACCATGCTCCGGATCCGACCCAGCGACAGCCGGACCACGCTCAGGCCCTGATCCACCAAATGAGTATCCCCTTTGGCCAAACCGGTTTCCAGATAATACAGTCCGGCGTCCATGCCGGTCAGCAGCCCCTTGATGCCATGGGATAAGGACCCGATGACCAACCCCAGATGGGAAAGCCGGTCCTGAACCTGGAGAATCCGGGTCAGGTCCGTGGCCATGACCGCCACGTGGGTAACGCGGCCTTCCCGGTCCCGGATGGGCGACGTGAGGACCATCACACCGGTTTTTTTCCCTTGTGGGGAAACGAATTCCAGTTCGGCCTGTTGGGGTAGGCCGGTTTCCATGGTCCGGATTCCGGGGCAGTCCGGGCAGGGCGCGGTGAGCCCCCGGGCGGCCTCGTAACAAAAACCCCCGATGCTCGGGCCGAAGTGTTCCTGAAACACACGGTTCACCGCGGTCAGGTGGAATTCGGCGTCACGGATAAAAAAGAAGCAGGGCAGTTCGTCGTACAAATACCCCAGCCGGCGCTGAAGGTCTTCCACCCGTTCCGGGCTGGTTTCCATCCGCAGTATTTTTTCGGTTTCGGCCAGCCTGAGCACTTTCTGGTGCACCAGGGCTTCCAGGCCGGTGGTGTAGTCCATCAGGCTCCGGCGCTTGGCCCGGTTTTCGTTCACGCGCCTGAGGGCGATTTCGAGCGCGTCCACATTGATGGGCTTGGTAATGAAATCGGCGGCTTCGTATTGAAAACTCAAAATGGCCGAATCCATGTCGCCGTGGCCGGTGATCATAATGACTTCGGTCTCGGGGTTCTGGTTCTTGATCCGCCGCAAGAGTTCGATGCCGTCGATGTCCGGCATCTTGATATCGGTGATGACGATCTCCGCCGGATTATCTTTGAACAGGCGCAAAGCCTCCCGGCCGTTTTCGGCGGTTTCGACCTGGTACCCCATGTCCTTGAGGGTAATGCTCAGGACCAGCCGGATGTCCTCTTCATCGTCGACCAGTAGGACTCGAGTGGTCATGGCTCGTCTCTCAAAATGGGAAATTCGATTAAAAACACGGCCCCTTCCCCCGGCCCGGCGAGCGCCCGGATCTCGCCTCCGC
>JAGVGV010000508.1 GCA_020056895.1 Deltaproteobacteria bacterium | reverse complement strand
TGATCACTCCGATCGCCATGGAGAAGGAACTCAGGTTCGCCATTCGGGAAGGCGGTCGGACGGTGGGCGCCGGCGTGATTTCCGAAATCATCGAGTAGGGGTCAGGTCAAGAGCCATGATGATGAACAGCCAGAAAATCCGCATTCGGCTCCGGGCCTACGACTACAAGTTGCTTGATCAGTCGGCCCAGGAAATCGTGGAAACCGCCAAAAGGACCGGGGCCCGGGTAGCCGGACCGATCCCGTTGCCGACGACGATTTATCGCACCTGCGTGCTTCGATCCCCGCATGTCGACAAGAAAAGCCGGGAGCATTTCGAGGTGCGTACTCATAAAAGGCTTCTGGACATTCTGGAGCCTACCCAGCAGACGGTCGACGCGTTGATGAAGCTGGACCTTTCGGCCGGGGTCGACGTCGAAATCAAGCTGTAATCCAGGCCCTCCAACCGGTTAGGTCTTCCTCCCGGGTTCCGGGGGAGAGCGAAAGCGGCCTCCGGCGAAAAGGGATTCTGGCCTAAGGGATGAGGACGAGATGAGCAAGGGAATCATTGGAAAAAAACTCGGCATGACCCGCCTTTTCGTGGAAGAAGGCCGGGCCGTGATGGTTACGGTCATCCAGGCCGGCCCATGCGTCGTGGTGCAGAAAAAGACGCCCGAAACGGACGGCTATTCGGCCCTGCAACTGGGGTTCGGCGAGCGTAAAAGGATCAACAAGCCCATGGCCGGCCATGTCAAGGCGTCCGGCGGGGGCAAGTTTGAAGTGCTCAAGGAATTCCCGGTGGATTCGCCGGACCAGTATGAAGTGGGCGCTCGGATCGAAGGCGATCTGTTCACGGTGGGCGAAAAGATCAAGATCACCGGGCTGTCGAAAGGTCGCGGGTTCACGGGCGTCATGAAACGGTGGGGTTTTCACGGGGGACGATCCACTCACGGTTGCACCGTGCATCGCCTTCCCGGCTCCATCGGCAGCGCTACCTACCCCGGCCGCGTTTACCCGGGCCACAAGATGGCCGGCCGCATGGGCGTGGATCAGATAACCGTCCGGAACATCGAAGTGATCGACGTCCGGCTCGATTATGGCGTGATCCTGGTCAAGGGAGCCGTGCCCGGCCCGAACCAGGGTATTGTTTTCCTGAAAAAGCTGAAGTAGGCCGAGGACACCATGCCGATCGTCGACGTATACAACCTGAAGAAGGAAAGGGTGGGCCAGGTCGAGCTGTCGGACCTGATTTACGACGCTCCCATCCGGCCCTATCTGATCCACGAAGTGGTGGTGGCCCAGTTGGCCAGCCGCCGGGCTGGATCGGCCTGTACTAAAACCCGGAGCGAGGTCCACGGCACCTCCCACAAGCCCTTCCGCCAAAAAGGCACCGGGCGGGCCCGTGTGGGTGACGTGAAGAGCGGGACCAGGCGCCACGGCGGGACCATTTTCGGCCCCAAACCCCGGGATTTCGGTTACCAACCGCCCAAGAAAGTTCGCCGTGGAGCCCTCCGAAGCGCTCTGTCGGCCAAGCTGAAGGACCAGGAACTTCTGGTGCTGGACGCCTTCCCCATGGACGAGATCAAGACCCGACGTTTCGTCGAGGCCATGAGCGCGCTTCAGTTGCACGGCGCCCTGGTCATCACCGATGCTCCGGACCTTACGCTGGAAAAGTCGGCCCGCAACGTGCCCGGGTTCAAGGTTCTTCGGGTGGATGGTCTGAACTGCTACGACGTGCTCAAATACAAGCACCTCGTGCTCTTACAGTCCAGCCTGCCCAAGATCGAGGAGAGGTTGCTGAAATGAGGGAGCCCCACGAAATTATCTTCCGGCCGCTCATCACCGAAAAGAGCACCCAGGCCAAGGAAGAGGGCAACCAGGTTGCCTTCGAGGTTGACCCCGGGGCCAACAAGGTGGAGATCCGCCAGGCCGTGGAACGGGCCTTCAAGGTCCATGTCCTCAAGGTCCGGACCATCAACATGCCGGGCAAGAAAAAACGTATGGGCCGCTTCCTGGGACGTCGTTCCGACTGGAAAAAGGCCATTGTCACCATGGCGCCTGGCGACCGGATCGAGTTCTTCGAAGGGGTCTAAGCCCCCTCGCCATAAAGGTAGAGCAAGATGGCCATCAAATCCGTAAAACCGACTTCCCCGGGGCGTAGGACTCAAACCTACTCCACCTTTGAAGAAATCACCCGGACCACCCCGGAAAAGAGCCTTCTTGAACCCATACGCGGCACGGGCGGCCGGAATAATTACGGCCGGATCACCAGCCGGTACCGGGGCGGCGGCCACAAGCGGATGTACCGGATCATCGATTTCAAGCGCGACAAGGTGGACATCCCGGCCAAGGTCTTTTCCATTGAATACGACCCCAACCGAAGCGCCCGCATTGCCCTGCTGCATTATTCCGACGGCGAAAAACGGTACATCCTGGCCCCGGTCAACCTTAAAGTGGGCGACCATGTCGTTTCCAGCGAAAAGGCCGACATCAAGCCGGGTAACACCCTTCCGCTTCGGGCCATTCCCCTGGGCACCCTGGTGCACAACGTGGAAATGAAAATAGGCAAGGGCGGCCAACTGGTTCGTGGCGCCGGAACCTACGCTCAACTCATGGCCAAGGAAGGCAAGTACAGCCTGCTCAAGTTGCCTTCGGGCGAACTGCGGCTGGTCCTTTCGGAATGCAAGGCGACCATTGGTCAATTGTCCAACACCGAGCACAACAACCTGTCCTACGGCAAGGCCGGCCGGGTTCGTTGGCTGGGACGTCGGCCCCACGTGCGCGGCGTGGCCATGAACCCCGTGGACCATCCCCATGGCGGCGGCGAAGGCCGCTCCTCCGGCGGCCGGCATCCGGTTACTCCCTGGGGCGTGCCGACCAAGGGGTACAAGACCCGGAAGAAGAGCAAGTCCAGCAATCAGTTCATCGTCAAGAGGAGAAAGTAGGCCATGCCCCGCAGCGTCAAGAAGGGTGCCTTCGTGGACGACCATCTGCTCGTCAAGGTCGAAACGGCCCGGGCCGCCGATGACCGTCGGGTCATCAAAACCTGGAGCCGCCGGTCGACCGTTATCCCCGAGATGGTCGGGTTGACCCTGGCCGTTCACAACGGCAAGAAGTTCATCCCGGTCTTCGTTACGGAAAACATGGTCGGCCACAAATTCGGTGAATTCGCGCCCACCCGGACCTTCTTCGGCCACGCCGGCGACAAGAAGTCCAAGCTGAAGGGCAAGAAGTAGACCGGCTTGGCCTCAAGCGGCGGCCGACGAACCGATCCCGGGGCTTTTAAGCCCAAGGACGGAGAAAAGGCCTGACCGGCGGGGCCCCGAGACCATTCGGACCGGTGATGCCAAGGGCTTAACCGGCGAACCGACAAGGGAACGATCATGAAAGCGAAAGCAGTGGCTAAGTTCATCAGGATCTCGCCCCGCAAGGTGCGGATCGTGGCCGATAACATCAAGGGCCAGCCGGTGGAAAAGGCCATTCATCTCTTGACTTTTACGCCCAAGAAGGCGGGACGGATTCTGCTCAAGGTCGTCAAGTCCGCGGTGGCCAACGCCGAGCAGAAACCGAACGTGGACGTGGACCAGCTGATCATCAGCCGGGTGTTCGTCGACGGCGGCCCCACGCTCAAGCGCTGGCGGGCCCGGGCTCAAGGGCGGGCCTACCGGATCAACAAGCGGACCAGCCACATCACCGTGGTCCTGGACGAGAAATAGGAGGGGTTGGCTTTGGGACAGAAAACGCATCCCATGGGGTTCCGCCTGGGCGTGATCAAGACCTGGAATTCGCGGTGGTTCTCCCGGCGTGAGTTCGGAGCCCTGGTGGTGGAAGACCGCCGGATCCGCGACTTCGTCAAAAAGCGCCTCTTCCAGGCCGGTATTTCCCGGGTGGAGATCGAACGGGCGGCGGGCAAGGTCAAGCTGCGCATCCATACCGCCCGGCCGGGGATCGTCATCGGCAAAAAAGGCGCCGAAATCGACAATCTTAGGCGCGAACTGGAAAAGAAGATCCGCCGCGAGGTGTTGATCGACATCCAGGAAATCCGCAAGCCCGAAGTGGACGCTCAGTTGGTGGCCGAAAACGTCGCCCAGCAGCTCATCCGCCGGGTGGCCTTCCGCCGGGCGATGAAGAAGGCGGTCTCCCTGGCCCTCAAGTTCGGCGCTCAGGGCATCAAGATTCACTGCGGCGGCCGGTTGGCCGGGGCCGAAATGGCTCGCCGGGAATGGTACCGCGAAGGTCGGGTGCCCCTGCATACCCTTCGGGCGGACGTGGAATACGGGTTCGCCGAGGCCAAGACCACCTACGGCATCATCGGGATCAAGGTTCACATTTTCAAGGGCGAGGTGCTCTCGGCCGACGAACAGGAACGGATGCAGGAGGCGAGGTAAATGTTAGCCCCAAAAAAAGTAAAATTTCGTAAACGGCACAAGGGGCGCCTCGGCGGGATGTCCAAGGGCGGAAACACACTCAACTTCGGCGCTTTTGGCCTCCAGGCCCTTGAACGGGCCTATATGACCAATCAGCAGATCGAGGCCGGCCGTGTGGCGATCACCCGTCAC
>JAGVGV010000277.1 GCA_020056895.1 Deltaproteobacteria bacterium | reverse complement strand
TTTTTGCGAAAAAAACATCTTCCACGGCGGCCACGGTGGGCTGGTATTCCCCAATGATTTCCATAAGGCCCCGGTAAACGATCAGCAGCCGGTCGGGCAGGGGGTCTTTGGCCCGGGCGGCGATCCGGCCGGCGGCCACCAGCCGGGTCGACGCCCTTTCGCGGGTCACTAGTCCGAAACCGGTGAAACGGGAACCGGGATCGATCCCCAGGACCACCAGGTTCGGGGAGGCGGTCATCTTAAAGGCCCTTGAGCACCTCGTCGGGGATGTCGAAATTGGTCCAGACCTTCTGAACGTCGTCCAACTCGTCGAGCCAATCCATGAGTTTCATGGTGGTGGGCGCGGTTTTGGCGTCCAGGAGGGTCACGGTGGAGGCGACCATGCTGATTTCGGCCTCCTGGAAGGCGAGCCCTTTGGCCTGGAAGGCTTCCTTCACGGATTCGAAATCGGCCGTGGAGGTGGTGACGGTGATGGCGTCCTCGTCGCTGGACACGTCTTCCGCGCCGGCGTCCAGGGCAATCTCCATGACCGCGTCTTCCGTGGTGGTGCTGGGATCGATGGTGATAAGCCCTTTCTTGGCGAACATCCACGACACCGACCCCGGTTCGCCCAGGTTTCCGCCGAACTTGCTGAACGCATGGCGGACTTCGGACGCGGCCCGGTTCTTGTTGTCGGTTACGCACTGGACCAGAACGGCGGCGCCGCCCGGAGCGTACCCTTCGTAGGTGATTTCCTCGTAGGTTTCGCCGTCCAGTTCGCCCGTGCCTTTCTTGATGGCCCGTTCGATGTTGTCCTTGGGCATGTTGGCCGCCTTGGCCGCCAGAACGGCGGACCGTAGGCGGGGATTCCCGTCCACGTCGCCTCCGCCGTCACGGGCGGCGACGGTAATTTCTTTGATGACCCTCGAAAACAGCTTGCCGCGCTTGGCGTCGGCGGCGCCCTTCTTGTGCTTGATGGTGCTCCATTTATTGTGGCCGGACACCCCTTTGACCTCCTCGCCCGATGGGAACGAACCAATGATGTACTCCGCGGGCTCCCTCTTTCAGGGGCCGGCGGCGCTCCGTCGTTACCGACGTTTCAAACCCATGCCCAGCCCGAAAATTTCCGAGCTGAAGCTCCTGGAACTCCGGGGCTTGACCCTTGTGGCGGTTCGGAACAAGGCCGAAACAGCCGCCATCAGGTCTTCTTCCTCGGGTCCCATGAAGATTTTATACAAAAACGACCCTCCCGGCCTAAGCACCTTTTCGGCCAGGGCCAAAGCGGTTCGCGCCAGATCCGCGCTCCGGGCCTGATCCACGCCCCGCTGGCCGGTGGTCCGGGGCGCCATGTCCGAAAGAACCACGTCGAACGGGCCGTCTTCGGCCAACGTTTCGGCGGAAAGCTCGCGGACATCCGCCGTTCTGATCCGAACCGGCGGCCCCCAGGTTCCCGGGACCGGATCGATGTCGATCCCCAGGACAAACCCGGACGGCCCCACTTTTTGGGCCGCGTACATGGTCCACGAACCCGGAGCGCACCCCAGGTCCAAAACTCGCTGGCCGGAGCCCAAAAGGCCGAACCGCCGGTCCACTTCTTCCAGCTTGAAGACCGACCGGGCCGGATAGTGTTGGGCCCGGGCTTTCCGGGTATAATGATCCGCCACCCGGCGGGGGTCTTTGGCTTTGGGTTTCGTCACCCTGTTTAAAACCATCCACGAAACGGTCCAACCATCAATGTAACACAGAGCCCCAAGGGGATGCAATGGCGATCCGACTTGGGTGGTTTGATATGTTTTTTCAAAGAGATAATAGTATCGGGCGGCATGAGGTCCGGGGGGCGGGACCGGCGAAAAAATATAGGGAGCGGCCTTGACAGGTGAGGGCGAGGGATTATATTAAGCCCTGTTGTTAGCACTCACCCCGGCCGAGTGCCAATCGGTCGAGGATAATCCGGGTTAAAACGCACCCCCCCCCGGGGCGCCCAACATCGAACCCAAAGGCTTCTGGAAAGGAGTAAACCGGTATGGAGATCCGTCCGTTGCATGACCGCGTGGTGGTCCAGAGGATCGAAGAGGAACAGAAAACCAGCGGTGGCATCATCATCCCCGATACGGCCAAGGAAAAGCCCCAGCAGGGCAAGGTCGTCGCCGTGGGCAAGGGCAAGGTCCTGGAGAACGGCAGCCGCGTCGAAATGGACGTCAAGGTCGGCGACAAGGTGCTTTTCGGCAAATATTCGGGCACCGAAATCAAGATCAGCGGCGAAGAATACCTGATCATGCGCGAGGACGACATCCTCGGCATCCTGGGCTGATCCCTTTTAAGGCCAACGGTATAGGAGGAAAACGACCATGGCTTCCAAGGAAATCAAGTACGACGCCAAAGCCCGCGAATCGCTTCTTCGCGGCGTGAATGCCCTGGCCGACGCGGTCAAGGTGACTCTGGGCCCCAAGGGCCGGAACGTGATTTTGGAAAAAACCTTCGGCGCGCCGAACATCACCAAAGACGGCGTGACCGTGGCCAAGGAAATTGAGCTCGAAGACAAGTTCGAAAACATGGGCGCCCAGATGGTGAAGGAAGTGGCGTCCAAAACTTCGGACGTGGCTGGCGACGGCACCACCACCGCCACCATTTTGGCTCAGGCCATTTATCGCGAAGGCCAGAAGCTCGTGGCCGCCGGCGCCAATCCCATGGCCCTCAAGCGTGGCATCGAAGCCGCCGTGGAAGTGGCGGTCAAAGAACTGGGCAAACTGTCCAAGGCCACCAAGGACCAGAAGGAAATCGCCCAGGTCGGCACCATTTCGGCCAACAACGACAGCACCATCGGCAACATCATCGCCGAGGCCATGAACAAGGTTGGCAAGGAAGGCGTGATCACGGTCGAGGAAGCCAAGAGCATGGACACCACCCTGGACGTGGTGGAAGGCATGCAGTTCGACCGGGGCTACCTGTCGCCCTACTTCGTGACCGACCCGGAAAAGATGGAAACCCAGCTGTCCGAGCCGTACATTCTTCTGAACGAAAAGAAAATTTCCAACATGAAAGACCTCTTGCCGGTCCTCGAACAGATCGCCAAGATGGGCCGTCCGCTTCTGATCATCGCCGAAGACGTGGAAGGCGAAGCCCTGGCCACCCTGGTGGTGAACAAGCTTCGCGGCACCCTGAACGCTTGCGCCGTGAAGGCTCCGGGTTTCGGCGACCGCCGCAAGGCCATGCTGGAAGACATCGCCATTCTGACCGGCGGCCAGGTCATCAGTGAAGACCTGGGCATCAAGCTGGAAAACGTGACCCTGAAGGACCTGGGCAAGGCCAAACGGATCGTGGTGGACAAGGACAACACCACCATCGTGGACGGCGCCGGGACCAAGGCCGCTCTGGAAGGCCGCGTTCGCCAGATCCGCGCTCAAATCGAAGACACCACCTCGGACTACGACCGTGAAAAGTTGCAGGAACGCCTGGCCAAATTGATCGGCGGCGTGGCGGTGATCAACGTGGGCGCGGCCACCGAAGTGGAAATGAAGGAAAAGAAGGCCCGGGTTGAAGACGCTCTGAACGCCACCCGTGCGGCGGTGGAAGAAGGCATCGTTCCCGGCGGCGGTGTGGCTTTGATCCGTTGCCTGGGCGCCTTGGACACGGTCAACGTGACCGGCGAAGCCAAGCAGGGTATGGCCATCGTGCGGCGGGCCT
This sequence comes from Deltaproteobacteria bacterium, assembly GCA_020056895.1. Taxonomy (GTDB): domain Bacteria; phylum Desulfobacterota; class Desulfarculia; order Adiutricales; family JAGVGV01; genus JAGVGV01. The sequence goes on along the minus strand of JAGVGV010000277.1, from coordinate 1,404 downwards.
TGGAAGAACCCGTCCGTCAGATCGCCAACAACGCCGGCTTCGAAGGCAGTGTGGTCGTGGAAAAGGTCAAGGAACTCAAAGGCGCCATGGGCTTCAATGCCGAAACCGGCCAGTATGAAGACCTGATGGAAGCCGGCGTGATCGACCCGACCAAGGTGACCCGCTTCGCGCTGCAGAACGCGGCGTCGGTCGCGGCGCTCTTGCTGACCACCGAGGCCATGATCGCCGAGAAGAAGGAAGAAAAGCACGCGTCCGGTCCTGGCGGCGGCATGCCTGGCGGCATGGGCGGCGGCATGGGCGGGATGTATTAAGAACTAAGCCGGGGAGGGTCACCCCTTTCCTCTGGCTTCTCCGGCCCCGGGGAACCATCCCTCCCCGGAGCCGATTCTTTCACCGGCGCCTTTGGCGGCCCCGAATCGGGCGGTCAAAGGCGCCGGTTGTTTTGTTGAACCGTCGCTCCCCCCAAATCTGGCGGAAAGACCAACCCCGCCTCCCCAGGACCGTGAATTGACATTCCCCGCGGTCGGGGGGTATGATAATCATCATTAATTCTTCCATTTTTATCGGAAAGCGGGACGGGGGATCATGCGGTTGGTCACACGAGCCGATTTCGATGGGTTGGTCTGCGGGGCGTTGCTCGAAGAAATCGGCGTGGTGGATGATTTTCTTTTCGTTCACCCCAAGGACGTCCAGGACGGACGGGTGGATTTAGGAAAAAGCGACGTGCTGGCCAACATGCCCTTCGACCAACGGGCCGGCCTGTGGTTCGATCACCACGCCAGCGAACTCCAACGGTCACGCTGGCTCTTGAATTATTTGGCCGTGGGCCGAGCCTTCAACGGCTGCGCCCGGCCGGCGCCCTCCTGCGCCCGAGTCATCTACGACTATTACGGCGGCGGCTGGACTTTCGAACGCCTGGAACGCCAGGGCGTGATCGATGCCGTGGACAAAAGCGATTCGGCCGATTTCACCCTGGATGAAATCCTGTTTCCCAAAGGTTGGGTGCTCCTTTCCTTTCTGCTGGACCCCCGGACCGGCCTGGACCCGCTCCCGGAGCCCGACGACGAAGGCCATGCCTTTTACCGGCGGATGGTGGAAAGCCTGAGGCGCCAAACGGCCCAGGAACTGCTTGAAACCCCGGAAATTCAGGCTCGGGCCGAACGGTACCACCAGGACGAGCCGGCCTTCGAAGCCATGATCCGGGACCGAAGCCGCATTACCGAAAACGTGCTGGTCATCGACCTTCGGGATGCCGGTCCCATGCCGGCGGGTAACCGGTTCGTGGAATTCGCCCTTTTTCCGCGCCAAAACGTATCCATTCGTTTATTCAACGACCCCGGCCGGGATGCGGTGATGATGGCCGTAGGCAAGAGCATCGTGAACCGGACCTGCAAGACCGACGTG
>JAGVGV010000451.1 GCA_020056895.1 Deltaproteobacteria bacterium | reverse complement strand
GATAACGTTGCCGAACTCCTGGGATATCTGGAAGCGGTCAAGACCGATCTGGCCTTCGAAGTCATGGCTCAGGCCGAATCCAACGAGGAATAGCCTCCGCCCTTCGGCGTTTTTTCGCTCGTTTGCCTCACCGGGTCCGATTCGGGCGGCCGCCTTGGGCGGACCCTCTTCGAGACCGTAAAACCGGCGGTCAAAAGTCCGGCCGGAACACGGGCAAAACCGCTCCATGGGAATCCCTTCCCCCGGGGGGCGGATTCCCGGTGCTGGCGCATTTCAATCATCCCACTTTGATCCACCATGAAAAGCGCTGGAAATCACAACCATATGTTGTGGCGTTACCCGCTAATGCCTACAACATATTGTTCGCTTAGTAGCCGAAATTGTTAAAAAAATCGGGGGTTTTCCGGCAATTTTGCTTGACAGTGGGAGCGAGTGCCATTATAGTGGAGGTAAGTGGGAATTTGTGGGATGAAGTGCCTCCAAAATCCCGCCGGAACCTTCCGGCCGCCAAAAGGCCGGTTACCGAGGCAAAACTGGGATGTCCCGATTCCGCGGCAGCTTCGTTCACACCATCGACGAAAAGGGTCGGCTTTCGGTGCCCACCCGTTTTCGCGAGGTGATTGGGTCCAGGGAGGATCAGCGTTTGGTGATCACCCGGGGGTCCAACGGCTGCTTGTGGGTGTATCCCATGGACCGGTGGCTGCTGGTGGAAGAGGACGTGGACCGGAGACCGGCCGGCCCGGCCAAGGACATGTTTTTGCGTCATTATATCGCCCCATCCCAGGACCTGGTCATGGACAAGATGGGCCGGATACTGATACCCCAGGGGCTGCGCGAGGAGGCCGGGCTGGACCGCGAAGTGGTGGTGGCCGGCACCTTGGGCAAATTCGAGATTTGGGACCGGACCCGGTGGGAGGACTACCTGGCGCGGTCCCAGGCCGAATCCCTGGAATTGCTGAAAACGGAAAACATTCCCTTGTGATGGAAGATGACCTTCGTTCACCAACCCGTAATGCTGGCCGAAGTATTGGCCGCTTTGGAACCCCGGCCCGGTGGGAGGTACGTGGACCTTACCGGCGGGGGCGGCGGCCATACCCGGGCGTTGCTCGAACGGGTGGGGCCCGAAGGCCGGGTCCTGGCCCTTGACCAGGATCCCGAAGCAATCGTTCATCTTACGGACAGCCTGGGGAGCGGATACCCCGGGTTGATCGTCCGGCGATCCAATTTCGCCCAGGTGGACGAAGCCCTCATGTCGGTGGGATGGGAACGGGTGGACGGTATGGTGCTGGACTTGGGGGTCAGTTCGAACCAGATCGAGCGTTCCGGCCGGGGATTTTCCTTTGATCGGGATGAACCCCTGGACATGCGCATGGACCCTTCCAGCCCCGAAACCGCCATGGACCTGGTGATGCGGCTTCCGGAGGGGCGTTTGGCGGACCTGATCTACCAATATGGCGAAGAAAGGGGCTCCCGGCGGGTGGCTCGGGCCATTGTTTGGGCTCGCAACCGGGGACCGATCCGCACCTCCCGGGAACTGGCTCAGGTGGTCCGTCGGGCCTTGGGGCGTCCGGGCCCCCGGCCTCGGATGGACCTGGCCACTCGGACCTTCCAGGCGCTCCGGATCGCGGTCAACCGGGAGCTCGATCAATTGGCTTTGTTGCTGACCAAGGCGGCCGGTCTGCTTCAGCCCGGCGGACGCCTGGCGGCCATCAGTTTTCATTCGCTCGAAGACCGTTTGCTGAAACAGGCCATGATCCGGCGTCCGGAGCATTTCGATGCGTCGGGCGGTCCCGGCCTTTTGGCGCTTTATAAAAAACCGGTAACCCCGTCGGCCGAAGAACTGGCGGCCAATCCCCGAAGCCGGAGCGCCAAGCTGCGGGTGGGGACCCGGGTGGGATAACAAAGGGAGAAGCCAATGTCTCAAGCACGCGTCAGCCAGGCGCCGGGTACGGGGTACGTGACCCTCAGGCGGGGCAACCAGAGGTCCGAAGTTTCCTTTTGGGCGGACCGGGCCCGGTTGTATTTCGTTTTCGCCGCCACCGCCGTTCTGGTCGCCTTCGCCCTTTTGTTCGTTTGGGTCAACCACCAGAGCGTGGAGGTGGGGTACGCCATTTCCACCGCCACCGGAGAAAAAGCCGAATTGATCGAAACCAACCGCAAGTACCGTGTTGAGCTGGCCAATTTGACCGCTCTTCAGCGGTTGGAACAAATGGCCAAAAAAGATCTGAAACTGGCGCCGCCAACGGCCCATCAGGTGCAGGTGATTGAATGACCGTGGTTGACCGGGCCAAAAACACCCGCCTTCGCGTATGGGTCCTGTTCTTCGCCTTCGTGGCGTCGTTCGGGGCCGTGCTGTGGCGGGCGTTTGACCTGCAGTACGTTCAGCGGGAACGGCTGGCCCGGATCGCCGAAGAGGAATGCCACAAAACCGTCCGTCTCAACCCTATCCGGGGCGACATTCTGGACCGGAACGGCGAAAAAATGGCCGTCAGCCTGGAAGCCGATTCCGTGTTCATGGACCCATCCAAACTGGAAAACCCCGGCGCGGTCTTCGCCCAATTGGCCGCCGCCCTGGAACTGGACAAGGCCGAACTGGAAAAAAAGGCCAAGGACAACTCGTCGTTCATGTTCGTTAAACGCCAGATCACCCCGGAAGAGGCGGCCCGCGTGGAGGCGCTGAACCTCAAGGGCGTGGGCCTGGCCAAGGAGCCTAGGCGGTTTTACCCCAATAATTTCCTGGCGGCCCACCTGTTGGGCTTCGCCGGCGTGGATTCCCAGGGGCTGGAAGGCCTGGAAATGGCCCTGGACAAATATCTCCGGGGCGATGTGGACGTCCGCCGGGTTCGGCGGGATGCCCTGGGCCGAACGTTTCTGGATCGGGTGCAAGAGGATTCCGATCAGAATAAAGGGCACACGGTGGTTCTGACCCTGGACCGGCGCGTTCAGCACATTACCGAAAAGGCGTTGGCCAAGGCGGTGGAAGAAAGCGGCGCCAAGGGCGGCATGGCCCTGGTGGTCCGGCCTCGGACCGGCGAGGTTCTGGCTTCGGCCGTTTTTCCGTCGTTCAATCCCAACGTGTTCGGCAGCTATCCCGTCCCGCGCCGGCGGAACCGGGTATTGACCGATGCCTTCGATCCGGGCTCCACGTTCAAGGTGTTCGTGGTGTCGGCCGCCTTGGAGGAAGGGGTGGTGAGCCCCCTGGACGTAATCAATTGCGAACGGGGCACGTACAAGATCGCCGGCCACACCATTCACGACACGTCGCCCCACGGGTTCCTGACGGTCAACAAGGTGGTCAAGGTTTCGTCGAACATCGGCGCCGCCAAGATCGGCGAAAAACTGGGGTCCCAGACGCTGTACGAGTATTTGACCCGGTTTTCCTTCGGCCGCAAGACCGGGATCGACGTTCCCGGGGAATCCTCCGGCCTTTTGCGTTCGGCCAAGAACTGGCATAAGCTGGACCTGGCCAACGTGGCCTTCGGCCAGGGGGTGTCGGTCACCGGGTTGCAGCTTACCATGGCCATGAGCGCCCTGGCCAACGACGGCTGGCTGATGCAGCCGTACGTGGTGGCCGAAATCCTGGATGCTTCGGGCCGGGTGGTGGTTCGGAACCAGCCCCGTCCGTTGAGGGAGGCGGTTTCGTCCGAAACGGCTCAGAAGGTGCGGCGGATGCTCCGGATGGTGGTCACTCCCGGCGGTACGGGCCAGCGGGCGGAACCCGAAGGGTACCCGGCGGCGGGCAAGACCGGAACGGCTCAGAAGCTGGACAAAGCCACGGGAACCTATTCCGACAAGCGTTTTTTCAGTTCGTTCGTGGGGTTCGTCCCCTTCGACGACCCCCAACTGGCCATTTTGGTGGCCTTGGATGAACCTTGGCCTCAGACGTACGGTGGAGTCGTGGCGGGGCCGGCGTTTCGGGAAATCGCCGAAGCGGTGCTGCCTCTGTACGACGTTCCCTCCCGGTTGCCTCCGGTGATCCAGGGGGATGGCCCCGCGGAAAAGGAACCGAAAAAGAAGCCCGTGCCCGATGTTCTTCCCGTCAAGAACCCGGTTTCCAGCCCGAACCCGGCGCCGGTTCTG
>JAGVGV010000150.1 GCA_020056895.1 Deltaproteobacteria bacterium | reverse complement strand
GGTTCGCAGGCCCGGGTGAACAGGTTGTCCGGGTGCTTGGAAAAGTATTGATCCAGGGCGTCGGGTTGAGCCAGCAGAACCACGGCCGATTCCCGATCGGTACGGCCCACCCGGCCCCCCCGCTGCCAGGTGGCGATCACGCTACCGGGGTATCCCACCAGCAGGCAGAGTTCCAAGGCGCCGATATCCAGGCCCATTTCCAAGGCCGAAGTGGAAATGACTCCGAGCAGTTCCCCCGAATTGAGTTTCTGTTCGATGCCCCGTCTTTCCTCGGGCAGAAACCCGGCCCGGTACGAGCTCATTTTATCGGCCAACCGGGGAGCCATCTGCCGGGCCCAACGGTGCATCAGTTCCGTCAGCCGCCGGGACTGGGTAAAGGCGATGGTCCGAAGGCCCCGGCGGATGGCGGCCGCGAACAACCGGGCCGCGCTGATGGCCGATCCGGCTTCGGGATTGAGGAACACGAAATGCTTGCCGGCTTTGGGGGCGCCCGATTCCGTGACCGCCTGGTGGTCCAGTCCGGTCAAGGCCAGGGCCAGGTCATCGGGGTTGCCCACGGTGGCCGAAGAGAGCAGAAATGTGGGCCGGGAACCATGCGCATCGGCGATCCTTCTTAAGCGCCGGATCACCTGGGCGATGTGGCTGCCGAAAATGCCCCGGTACGTGTGGACTTCATCAATGACCACGAACCGGAGGTTGGCCCACAGCTCCTTCCACGAATCGTGGTACGCCGCCAGGGAAAGATGAAGCATATCCGGGTTGGTGATGAGGATATTGGGCGGGTGAGACCGGATTTTTTTCCGCAAAAAAGGGCTGGTATCGCCGTCGTACACTTCGGCCGTAACCCGTCCCAAGCCCATAAGCCGGTTCATTTCGCGGATGGTTTTGAGCTGGTCCTGTTCCAGGGCTTTCAGCGGAAAAAGGTACAAAGCCCGAGTATCGATATCGCTGAGCGCCGCCTCGAAAACCGGCAGGTTGTACACCAGGCTCTTGCCGCTGGCCGTGGGCGTGGCCGTGACCACATGTTGGCCCTGCCTGGCCAGATTGATGGCCCGGGCCTGGTGGGTGTACAGCCGGTCGATGTTCATGGCCGACAGCACGCCCAGGAGCGGCGGCGGCAGGGGCCGTTCCAGGTCGCCATATTCGGCGGGTTCGGACGGCAAAAATCGGTGCCACTGGACCAGGGGGCCGAATTCATCGGAATTTTTTAAGGCATCGATGAATTTCACTGCTTTTCCGAGGCCGCCTGATGATAATCCCGGGCGGCCTGAACTCGTTTGGCCGGAGCAGGGTGGGTGGCGAAGAGGATTTCCGACCACCGGGGCGGGTCCCATTCCCCGAGGTTCATCGCCGCCAGCCGTTCGATGGCCGAAATGAACGATCCCGCCAGCCCGGTCCATTCCAAAGCCTTTTCATCGGCCTGGGTTTCAAGCTTCCGGGACAGGGCGTTGAATGCCGGCAACAGGGTGCCGCTCACCACGGCCATCACCAGAAATACCAGGGGTAGTCCGGCGGGCTGGGCCCGGTGGGTCAGGTCGAACCAGGGCCCCAGCATGTTGTACCCGATGTGGACCGCCCAAAGAGCCAGAAGGACGACCAGGGATTGGCCGGTCAGTAAAAGCCCCAGGTGCCCCAGCTTGTGGTGGGCCAGTTCGTGAGCCAGCACCACCTCGACCTCGGACGGCGTGAAACGGGCCATCAGACTGTCGGACAACACCACCCGCCGCGTGGGACCCCAGCCGACCACGGCGGCGTTGGCCCGGTTCGATTTGGCCGAAAGATTCCAGGCGTAAACCCCCACCACCGGAACCCCGGCCTTTTGGCACAAAGCGGCCAGCCGGACGGACAGGCCTTCGTCATCCAGCCGTTTGAACTTGAAAAACAACGGGAACAGCACAATGGGCGCGAACTGGGCCAGCAGCACGGACAAGACCGCGTAGGCGGCGCCGGCCAGCAGCCACCAGTATGGATCGGGCCGGGCCATGAGCTCGTATAGAATCAGGATCCCGGCCAGCCCCAACAGATACTCGACCCCCAGGGCTTTGGCGAAATCCCTAGCCCACCCGGCTCCGGTCAGCGGCAGCATGCCGAACCGCTTTTCCACCACATAGCCCGACACCACGGACACGGGCAGAACCATCAGCCGATAGGCCAATCCCAGAATAGTGAACTGAAGGGCCAAGCCCCAGCGGGGGCCCAGGCCCAGGGCGGATATCCAGCCCCAGAGAGCCAGCGATCCGCCGGAAAGGGCCAAGCCCATGAAGAAAGCGGCCAAAAGCAGCCGGCCCAAGGCCAGCCGCCGCTTCAAACGATGGTAATCCCGGGCCTTGTGACGGGGCGATTCGGGATCGGGACGGGTGGGGTGTCGGTTGGGTTCCATGGTCATCCTGCACGCTTATATCACCTGGCGGCCGGCCCGTCCAATTCGATCGGGGGAGAGGAGGTGCGGTTCCGGGAGGAGAAGGAGAGGGGATGAAAAAGGAAGGGCAATGATGGTCAAAAATGTGGATGTCCCCCGGGGGGTCCGCCCATCGGACGGCCCCGGGGGTATGTGGGAGGGATTTAAGGCGAGGTAATGGAGGTGGTTCAGGGGAGACGTGAAGCCATCGAATCTCCCCTGGGGGTCTCGAAGGGCCTCCCGATCGTGAAGGTCCCTCGAAGATCAAGGAGTTTGGATCAAGCCGGGGCCTTGTCCGGCGTCACGATGACCACGAAGGCGTGTTCGGCCCCGCTGAAGCCCATGGAATCCACGCGGCCGTGGCAGCCCGCGTAAAATACTTCTCCGGTGGCCGGATCGTCGCCGAGCACCGTATCGGGGTCCACGCGCTGGCCTACCCGCACGGCGCACCGGGAGGCGTCAATCCTGAACCGGAGCGATCCGGGAGGGAACAAGGGCTTCGTCCGGGGTTCCCCCGGCAATACGGACTGGGTCATGGGAAGACCTCCGCTGGGCGAACAACGGCCCCCCTACGAGGGCCGTGAACGGCGCCACGGCCACCAGACCGAAGCTGCCGACAACGGTTTTCAGCATTTCGGCGGCGACGAAATTCAGGTTAAGAATCTGCGCCGCCGGGATTCCCTTGGACAACAGCACCATCAACAGGGCCATGGTTCCGGACATATAGGCCATCAAGAGCGTGGTGACCATGGTGGAAACCATGGCCCGGCCGACCACCAACCCCGACCGGGTAAGCTGTCCGGCGGTCAGGTCGGGCCGTTTGGCCGCCACTTCGCCCATGGCCGAGGCCACGTCGATGGCCACGTCGATCACCGCGCCCGAAGCGCCGATGAAAATCGCGGCCACGAACAGCCGGCCCAGGTTCAGGTCCGCGAACCCCGAATACAAAAGGGTTTCCGAAAAAGGTAGGATGGCGCCGTGAAGCCCGAAGGACGGGAACAGCAGCAGGGCCAGTCCGGCCGTGAGCAGCACGCCCAAAAGGGACCCCAACCAGGCCGCCAGGCCTACTCGGGTGACTCCGGCCACCAGGAACAGGGTGACTCCGCCGATGACCACGATCACCGCCAGCGCCACGATCACGGGGTCGGCGCCGCGAAGGATGGACGGTAGAAGCACTTTCCACATCATCAGCACGGCGAACACGAAAGACAATAAAGACCGGACGCCGCTCCACCCCGTGAACCCCACCAGCAGGGTAATGAACAGGAGCACCAGGCCGATCTCGATCCGGGTGCGGTCGTGATCGTAGGCCGCGGCGGCCAGGATGTCGCCGCCGTCCGTGGTCAGGATCACGAACACCCGGTCC
>JAGVGV010000375.1 GCA_020056895.1 Deltaproteobacteria bacterium | reverse complement strand
TGATCGTGGATATCGCCGAACAGACCAAGCTGTTGGCGCTCAACGCCACCATCGAAGCGGCGAGGGCCGGTGAAGCGGGTAAGGGTTTCGCCGTGGTGGCCTCGGAAGTCAAGGAACTGGCCGGGCAGACCGGCCGGTCCACGGAAGACATCCGCGGGCGGATCGGGTCTATTCAGGAAAGCACCCTAAAAACAACCGCTTCCATCGACCAGGTGATCCAGGTCATTCACCGGGTGAACGAACTGTCGGGCGGTATCGCGGCGGCGGTGGAAGAGCAGAGCGCCACCACGGGCGAGATTGCCCAAAACGTGGCCCAGGCTGCTTCGGCGGCTCAGGACGTATCCCGTTCCACCTCCCAGGTGGCGGCGGTCAGCCGTCAGATGAACGCATCCATTACCGAACTGAACCTGGCGGCGGAAAGCACAGCCAAGGGCGCCGAACAGGTCCGAACCGCTTCCCAGGACCTCAGCCGGTCCGCCGAAGAGATTCGAAGCCTGGTCAACCAATTCAAGGTGGATTGACCTTATTCGGTTTCTCGTTCCAGTCCCGGCCTCTTCCTCTGGCGAAGGAGCCGGGGCTGTTTTGTTCGGCGAATCCGGCCCGGCCTTTTTCCGAAACGAAAAGGAATGGTTCCGGGGAAAGGGATTGCGTTTCCCTGGGGTTTTGGGCTAACCTTTTTTCCATATTTCCCGTTGGAACGGATGGGCGATCATGAAATCCCCCAAGCTGATAACCTGGTGCATCGCTTTGCTTTTAGGTCTGTTGGGCGTGTTGCTCAAGTTGGGCGTGCTGGCCATCGTGGGCCTGCCTTTTGCCCTCAGTTCCTTTTGGGTGGTGGCGGCCGCCCTGGTTCTGCTCCTGTTGGCGACCATTCTTCCCGGCCTGTAACGCCCCGGAGGTCCCGAAAGGGAAAACCGGCCGGTTTGAAACAATGCACCCACGATGTTCGGAACTCATTCCCAAAGGCCACGTTTGGCCCTGAGGCTCCAACGGCGCATCCAGGGCTGAATATTTTTTTCGGGATGGGTTCAAGACCTCTCAATCCATCTGGCGCGTATTTCATTTTTGAAGGGAGACCTCACCTTCGACCGACGCGTTTCTTTGCCCTCGCCCGTCCCGGCCCAACGGCCGGGACGGGACCCTTCCTTTTTTTTCCCGCCCCCTTTCCAGAATGATGGTAAATGGTTTACTATTCCAGATAACGTTTCGAGCGGTCCTGCCCCGGGGCGGGCTGGTTCCCGGGGAATCGGAGCGGATATTCGTCATCCAGACGGGTATACGGCGGCCCGAGTACGCGCCAGGCTCCTTTAGAGACGGCGGACAAGGCCCGGTGAAGTAGGTGGCTCAATACTTGAAGCAGGGGAGGCGATTATGGCCCGAATGGAAAGCCGCGCGGTTCCTCCGTCCGTGATGTCGGAACGGGAAGGCAAGTATCTGACTTTTATTCTGGCGGATGAGGAATACGGGATCGGGATATTGAAGGTGCGTGAGATCATCGGCATGATGAACATCACTCCGGTGCCCCAAACCCCCCATTTCGTCAAGGGCGTAATCAATTTGCGGGGCCAGGTGATTCCGGTCATCGATCTTCGGCTCAAGTTCGGCATGCCCGCCCTGGATTACAGCGAACGGACCAGCATTATCGTGGTGGAAGCCGAAGGGGCCATGGGCAAGGTTCAGATCGGGATCGTGGTCGATTCGGTCTCCGAAGTGGTTAATATCAAGGGCGAAGACATCGAAGATACCCCCACCTTCGGCTCCCGAGTGGAAACCGATTACATTCTGGGCATGGCTAAAATGGGGGGGCGGGTGAAGATTTTATTGGATATCGACAAGGTGTTGACCGAAGGCGAGATGAGGGCTCTGGAAGGGGTCTAACCCAGGGCGCGAAACGGCCCTATTGAGTTTGGTTGCCAACGGTCGGATAGGGGGACGCGGGGCGCGGTATGCCGCGCCCCTGGATGAAGTCCGAAACCTTGATCCGGCGCCACCCGTAGCTCAATTACTCCTTGAACCGGAATTTCCGCTCCATTTTTTCGCCGCCGCGCTGGAACACCAACACGTGTTCCTGGTCCGGTCCGCCTTCGGCCGCGGCCCGGTGCATGGCCAGCATGTCATAAAGTTCCCGGCCGTCCAAGAGAAGCAGTTTGTCCCCCGGTTTCAGCCCGATCCGTTCGGCCTCGCTGCCCGGACTCACCGAAGCCACCACCAGGGCGTCCGCCACGTTTTTGTCGAAGGCAACCCCCAGCCGGCGCCTTTTACTGGGTTCGGCCACCCAGGCAAAATCGGCGGCCTGGCCGTTGAGTTCTTCGGGTTCCGAAGTCAGCGGCATGACCACGGTGGTCATGGACCCCGGAAACCGCTTGGCCAGCCGTTTGGGCACTCCGTGGCCGAACAACACGTGTTCGTTGCCGCAGATCACCACCGCCCGCTTTTGCCGGCCGTCCTTCCCGGCCATGTACCCGGCCATGGTTTCGGCCATGGTTTCATCCCGAACCACCTGAGCCGAAAAAAAGTTCAAAGGGTCCATTTTACCGGGATGGTTGGGGAGGGCCTTCACCACCCGACGGCGATACTCTTCCGGCCCCAGTTCGATGTCGAAGGGCAGGCTCATCCGTTCCTCGCGGCTCAGCTTTTCCAACCCCTCCCGCGCCACCTTGGCCACCAATGGCTGGGGCGCGTTCAGCCCCAGAACAGGGACGTGGTTGTCCCGGGCCCAGAATAAAATCGGTTGGTACACCATGTAGGTGTCCGGGCTCAGAATGTCGTTCATCACCTCCGTTTGGAATTCAACGTCGGCCACGTCGCCCTTGAGCCATCGATCCAGGAGGCTTTGCTGGTCCTTGTTGAACACTTCCAGGCCCAGCACCATCTGAGGGTACCCGGCGAACAGGGTCTGAAGAATATCCAGTTGCCGCCGGTGCTGTTCCGGATGGTTGTGGATTTCCCCCAGAATCACCACCTGAGTCTGGGCCAGCCGGTTTTTCAGTTCGTCCGGGGACAGGCTTTGGCGGGTTTTGAGATCAAACACCTTGTCGGGCACGATGTTCTCCTTCACGCCGTCCACCCGGATTGCCGAGCCGCAACCGGCGGCCAGAGTCAGTCCAACGGCCAGGAGCACCGCCGCGAGGGTGAGGCCGGTGATCTTTTTCATCGGTTTCCTCCCTGATCGGATTCACCCGGCGACGGGGACAGCCGGGCGGGAATGGCCCGCAGCCGGGGAGTGGCCAGGGCCGGGCCCAGCCGGTCGCCGGACGTAAGCACGTTGAGGCTGGTTTCCATGAACGATTCCAACTGGTGGGCGCCGATCCCGGGCCGCCACCACCCATGCACCACCGAAAGAACCCCCGGCCGAACGTCGTCCGTTACCCGGACCTTGACCCGGATGCCGCCCGATTCCGTTTCCACCCGGACCCATTCGCCATCCGTCACGCCGGCCTGAAGAGCGGTGTGGGGATGGACCAGAACCAGCGGATCGGGTTCCCTTTTGCGGGGGGCTTCCAGCCAGCGGTGATCGCTACAGAAATAGTTCCGGCTCTTGTGGCCCGTGAGCAGCCACGGAAAAGCGTCCGAAGGGGCGGCATCGGCCGGCGGGTTCCAGCGGGGCGCCGGGGCCAGGCCCATTTTGTCCGCCTTGGAAAGGGCCAGTTCCACCTTGCCCGTGGGTGTCTTGAACCCCTTGTCCCGGTACCCGTGGTACCGGACCCGACCCCTCAGAATTCCTTTTTGGGCCAGGTTCGCGTAGGTCAGGCCGGCCGGAGCCAGCAGGTCGTCAAGCATCCGGCCTTCATTGTCCCACCAAAGGTCGTGCGACGTGAGCCGTCGGCCCAGTTGGTTCAGAATCCACGAAAGCGGCCGGGCGTCTCCCGGCGGGTCCACCACTTTGGGCCGGGCCAGAAGAAAACCGTGCGCCAGGCCGAAATGCCCCAGGTCGTCGCATTCCAACTGAGTCGCCGCCGGGAGGACCAGATCGGCCAGGGCGGCGGTGGGGGAAAGGAAGGTTTCGGCGACCGCCAGGAAATCCAGCTTTTGAAGGGTTTCCCAGGTATCCCGGGAATCGGACCAGGCCAGTACGGGGTTGCTGACGTGAACGTACGCTCCTCGGACGGGGTACGGATCGCTTTCTTTCACGGCCTTTTTGAAGAGTTCCGGCGGAACCACCACGAATCCCGGAACCACTCGGCCGGCGGAAATCATGGCCTTGGCCCGGTCGGGAAGCCGGTCCCCCCGGACGAAATCCCCCAGCCGGACCACCGGCGGAGCGCTCGCCGCCACGTTGCCCCCGGGCGCTTCCAGGTTGCCGCCCAGGGCCATGAGCGCGATCAGAGCCCGGGCCGTATCGAAATTGTTGTCGTCCTGCTCGATGCCGTTGCCCCACTGGATCATTCCCGGCCGGGCTTTCCCGAAAAGCCTGGCCGCCCGAACCAGATCGTCCACCGGCACGTCCGCCAGGCCGGCGGCTCGTTCCGGTCCGAAATCCGCGACAGCGCGGGACAGCTCATCGAAACCGTGGGTGTATGTATCCACGAAGGCCCGATCGAAAAGTTCCTCGCGGATGACCACGTGGATCATGCCCAGGGCCAGAGCCAGGTCCGTTCCGGGCCGGACCGGCAGCCAGATATGGGCTCGCCGGGCCAGGTCGGTCTTCCTTGGGTCCACCACGATCAGGGGCGGGTCGTCGGCTTTCAACCGGTCCAGCAGCCGGACGTTGATTACGCCCTCTTCATTGGTGGCCGTCAGGTTGGACCCCCAGACCAGAACCGCGGCCGTGGGGTGGTCGTAATCGGCTATGGGATAAAAGCCGCAGGTGTGAATTCCGGCCATTTCCCTGGGCATGTGGCAGACGTTTTGAGGCCCCACCACGTTGGGCGAACCAAAGGTGTTGGCCAGCCGGATCAAAAGGAAATGTTCGAGCCCCTTGGGCGCTCCCTGGCAAAAGGCCACGGCTCGGGCGCCGTATCGGTCCCGGATCCGGTTGAAGCCGTCCACCGCCCGATCCAGGGCTTCATCCCAGCCGATCTCCCGCCACTGGCCCGAACCCCTGTCCCCCACTCGAACCAGGGGGCGCTTCAACCGATCGGGGTGTTCGTGGAGTTCTTTCAACGCCAGAGCCTTGGGGCAGATGTGGCCATGGGACAAAGGCCCGGCAGGGTCGGGCCGGATGCCCGTAATCCGTCCGTCGTCCACGTCCACCAACAGGCCGCAGCCGCCATGATCCATCCGTCCGCAATGCGTGCCGATCGTTCGTTTCATCCGGGCTCCCTGTGTTTCACGGATCGTTTCCCCCTAATGTATCAAGACCGGCCCCGCCAATCAATCTAGACCGGCGGCCGGCAATTCCCGGCGGGGTCGTTTTGTGCTTGAATGGTCGCTGGTTCCCAAACTCCAGTTTGGGAACCTGATATCGGAAGCTCCAGCTTCCCACCGCTTTTTCTGTTATATTCATCAGTGTTAACCAATAAAAATGAAGCTGGAGCTTCAAAGCGGTGGGGTGCCCAAACTGGAGTTTGGGAACCGGTGGTTAATCGACATCGACCCACTCGGGCCAAGTTCTCATTTCCCTCGCCCCTACGGTCCGGGGTCTGCCCCGGCCCCGAATACTGGATTCAAGGCTATGGCCCTGAATCCTCGGGGAGAGGGCTCCGGTGAGGGGCTTCTTCGCCAAACAAGCGTTGCCCACCGACATTTCTCCGCGATAAAACCTTTCCCGTCGGTGTTCCAGGCATACGTCCAGGGTATGAATCAGCGAGTGCCGTTCCCGTCAAATTTGACATTAGCCGCCCGGTTGTTTAAAAATGTTTCTTTCCCGGCTCCCAGGGAACCGGGTCGATTTCCCAAAAGGGGGTAAGACCCACGTCATGAGCTTGTTTGAATTTCGTCGGATGAAACGGCTGCCACCCTATGTTTTCGCCACCGTGAACGAACTGAAAATTTCGGCTCGCCGGGCCGGTGAAGACATTGTTGACCTGGGCATGGGCAATCCCGATTTGGCCACGCCCCCCCATATCGTGGAAAAGCTGGTGGAAGCGGCTCAGAAGCCCACCAACCACCGGTACTCGGCTTCCCGGGGCATCACCAAGCTGCGGCATGCCATTTCCGCCTGGTACAGCCGGCGGTACGGCGTGGACCTGGACCCCGAAAGCGAAACCGTGGTCACCATCGGCGCCAAGGAAGGCCTCAGCCATCTGGTGCTGGCCATCATCAGCCCCGGCGACGTGGTTTTCGCTCCGAACCCCACGTACCCCATTCACCCGTATTCAGCGATTATTGCCGGCGGCGACCTAAGGTCCATCCCCGTGGCCCGAGACCGCGACTTTTTCGAAGACCTTAAGGTGGCCGTGAAGCAGACCTGGCCCGCGCCCCGGCTGCTCATCATTTCCTACCCCCACAACCCCACGGGCGAAGTGGTGGATTTGGCCTTTTTCGAAAAAGTGGTGGCTTTTTGCCGGGCCCACGAAATGCTGCTGATTCACGATCTGGCCTACGCCGACCTCACTTTCGACGGATACCAGGCCCCCAGCCTTTTGCAGGTGAAGGGCGCCAAGGAGATTGGCGTGGAAATTTTTTCCATGTCCAAAAGCTACAGCATGGCCGGCTGGCGGGTGGGGTTCGTAAGCGGCAATCCCGACATGGTCAAAGCGTTGACCCGCATCAAGAGTTACCTGGATTACGGCATGTTCCAGGCCATCCAGATCGCGGCCATCATCGCCTTGAACGAAGATCAGACCTGCGTGTCCGAGATCGTGGATATCTACCGCGAACGCCGCGACGCTCTGATCACCGGCCTGGCTCGGGCGGGTTGGGATATTCCCTCCCCCAAGGGCACCATGTTCGTTTGGGGCCAGATTCCGGAACGGTTCCGGGCCATGGGCTCGGTGGATTTCGCGAAAATGCTGATCCACGAAGCCAAGGTGGCCGTCAGCCCGGGCCTGGGGTTCGGGGAATACGGCGAAGGGTACGTCCGCTTCGCCCTGGTGGAAAACGTCCACCGCATCAATCAGGCGGTGCGGGGCATTCGTAAGGTCATGCAGTCATGAACCGGACGCGGGTGGGTTTGATCGGCTGGGGCACGGTGGGCGTGGGTACGTCCAGGATTCTTTTGGAACAAAAAGAACTTTTGGAACAGAAGCTCGGCTGGCCGCTTGAGCTGGTCCGGATTTCCGATCTGGACATCACCACCCCCCGGGCGGTGAACGTGCCTTCCGGGCTTTTGACCACCCGGGCCGAAGACGTATACGCCGCTCCGGACATCGACATCGTGGTCGAACTGATCGGCGGGTACGAACCGGCCCGCACGTTCATCCTCAAGGCCATCGAGAACGGCAAGCACGTGGTCACGGCCAACAAGGCCCTTTTGGCCACCCACGGCCGGGAAATCTTCGATGCCGCGGCCCTGGCCAAGGTGGACGTGCTGTTCGAAGCCAGCGTGGGCGGAGGAATCCCGCTCATCCGGAGCCTCAAGGAAGGTCTGGCGGCCAACCATATCCTCCGGTTTTTCGGGATTCTCAACGGCACGTCCAATTACATCCTCACCCGGATGACGCAGGAAAAAATGGATTTCCAGCATGCCCTGGCCGAAGCCCAGGGCCGGGGGTTCGCCGAAGCCGATCCCACCTTTGACGTGGAAGGCATCGACGCGGCCCACAAGCTGGTCATCCTTACGGCCCTGGCGTACGGCTTGCGGATCGAAATGGGCGAAGTGTTCGTGGAAGGCATCCGCCGCATCGAACCCGTGGACATCGCCTTCGCCGACGAATTCGGATACATCGTGAAACTTCTGGCCATTTCGTCCCGCCAGGGCAACGAAGTGGAAGCCCGGCTCCACCCCACCATGCTCCCCAAGCGGCACTTGCTGGCCGACGTGGGCGGGAACTTCAACGCGGTCCATCTTCACGGCGACGCCGCGGGCGATATTCTCTTATACGGCCAGGGCGCGGGCATGATGCCCACCGCGTCGGCCGTGGTGGGCGACCTGATGGAACTGGCCCGGAATCATCGGGGCGGTGGCGCCCAGCGGGTGCCGGCCCTGGGGTGGCGGAGTTTCATGGATCAGGGGCTCCGGCTTAAACCCATGGACGAAGTGGTTACCTCGTACTACTTCCGCTTCCAAGTGAAAGACCGGCCCGGCGTGTTGTCCCGGATTTCCGGAGTTCTGGGTGAAAACGACATCAGCATCAGCCAGGTGAACCAGAAGGGCCGCGACGCCGCCGGCGCCGTGCCCATCGTGATGCTGACTCATGAAGCCCGGGAAAAAGACGTCCGCCGGGCTCTGGACATCATCGACCGCCTGGACGTGGTGCTGGGCAAAACCATGCTGATCCGAGTGGAGGACCGGCTGTGAAATACGTGGTCTTGATCGGCGACGGCATGGGGGATTACCCCCTCGCCGAACTGAATGGCCGGACCATTCTGGAAGCGGCCCACACGCCGAACCTGGACACCCTGGCCAAGGCCGGCCGGCTGGGCCTCTGCCAGACCATCCCGGCGTCCCTGTCCCCGGGGTCGGATGTGGCCAACATGGCCATTTTGGGGTACGATCCCGAAAAATACCTCACCGGCCGGGGCCCCCTCGAAGCCGGCAGCATGGGGGTTCCCGTACAGGCCAACGAACAGGCTTTCCGCCTGAACCTGGTCACCGTGGAACACCAGGGCGGCCGCGTGTTCATGCGCGACCACGCCGCCGGGAACATATCGTCGGACGACGCCCGGATTCTGGTGGATCACCTGGCCGCTGGGCTCCCCTTGACCGACGGCCAGAAGCTTTATCCCGGAGTCAGCTACCGCCATCTGCTTCTCTGGCCCGACCTGCCGG
Source organism: Deltaproteobacteria bacterium (assembly GCA_020056895.1). GTDB lineage: Bacteria > Desulfobacterota > Desulfarculia > Adiutricales > JAGVGV01 > JAGVGV01. The sequence continues at coordinate 1,800 of JAGVGV010000375.1, read as the reverse complement.
ACGGGATTCCCACGTATCCGCCTCACGACCACCGGGACCAGGATGTTTCCGATTACCTGAACACAGCGGACCCGGCCGCCAAACGGATCATGGACCTGATCCGGGCCTCGTGGCCGATCCTGGAAAACCATCCCCTCAACCGGGACCGGATCGCGAAGGGCCTAAGGCCGGCCAACTCGATCTGGCCCTGGGGCCAGGGCCGGCCGCCGGCCGTGACGCCGTATCCTCAAAAATTCGGCGTGACCGGCGCCGTGGTGTCGGCCGTGGACCTCATCAAGGGCCTGGGCGTCATCGCCGGCCTGGAGGCGCCTCATGTCCCCGGCGCCACCGGCCTGGTGGATACGAACTACGAAGGCAAGGTTCAGGCGGCCCTCAAGGCCCTGGAGACCGGGGATTTCGTCCTCATCCACGTGGAAGCTCCGGACGAAGCCGGCCACCAGGGCGACATCAAGGAAAAACTCATGGCCGTCGAGCGGTTCGACCAGCGGGTGGTGGGCCCCATGTGGGAGGCGCTCCAGAAAATGGGCCCCTTCCGGCTGCTTGTTCTGTGCGACCATTTCACTCCGATTGAAATCAAAACCCATACCCGGGAACCGGTGCCCTTTATCCTGTATCCGGACCGGAACCCTTCGTGCCGTTCTTATTCGGAAATCGAAGCGGCCACGTCGGGCTTGTACCTTTCCCGAGGCGACCTGTTGGCCGACCTCATGTTCGGAAAGACGGCGGCATGACCGCGCCAGGCGGCCCCGTGAACCGGACCCATTACCGCGTGCTCTACGGCGACGTGGACCAGATGGGCGTGATGTATTACGGCCACTATTACCGGCTGTTCGAACGGGGCCGGGGGGAATACATCCGTGACCTGGGGATGTCGTATCATCAGATCGAACAACAGGGGTTCATGCTCCCGGTCACGGAATCCCACTGCCATTACCACCGGTCCGCCACGTACGACGACAAGGTGCTCATCGAGACCCGGCTGGGGCAAGTCCGGCGGGCGAGCCTTCGGTTCGAGTATGAAGTGTTCCGGGACGATGCCCGAGAAGAACTCCTGGTCACCGGCCATACCGTCCACGCCTGCGTGGCGTCCGACACCCGGGCCGTGGTTCGCCTGCCCGAATTTTTGTTGAAAATGCTGAACGGCGGAGGGTGAGAAAGGCGTATGGTTTAGTCAATATAATCAGGAATCCTATCAATTTTGGATTGACGTGAACCCAGGGGAGGTTTTTCGCTGTCCGTCATTTCGTCCAACACGGCCAACCAAACCTTTCGCCAATTGATGGGGAATGGGCTGACCTATAGCGTTCCTCGGTTTCAGCGGGATTATAGTTGGACCGAGGATGAGTGGGAGGATCTTTGGCGGGACATCCAGGAAGTGATCGAAGCCGGAGGCAAAGCGGCGCATTATGTAGGATATTTAGTTTTTCAAACACAAGATCAGAAAACATTCGATGTGATCGACGGCCAACAACGATTGACGACATTTTGGATGGACGGTGATTCACCCGGGCCTCTACCAACGATGAATCTATTTATAAGAAAAGTGAGCTATGCTAAGTTTTAGACGTTCCGTTCTGATGACCATGGATTCCGATGTCCGGACTGAACGAAAGAGCGCGGTGGCAAAAGCACTCCCGCTCCGCCTTTGGGTTTTTTTGTTTCTTCTCCTTTTTTCCTGCGCCCAAGGGACCGTTGACCGGCCCGGAGTATTGACCGGGCCATGGCGGAGCACGCTCATTTCCTGGGGCGTAGAGCATAAACCAAGGGCGTGGGAGATCAGATTTTCGGCCAACGGGACTT
>JAGVGV010000129.1 GCA_020056895.1 Deltaproteobacteria bacterium | reverse complement strand
GAAGCGATCTGTTCGTTTTCATCGTCAACTACCATGCCCTGACATCGGTGGACGATCCGGTTTTTCTGAAAGAAAACACCCTGAACGCGGCCGCCGACTTCCTCGCTTTGGGCCTCGACCCGGACCGGTCCGTGTTCTGGGTGCAGTCCGACGTGCCCGAAGTGACCGAGCTGACCTGGATTTTGTCCAACGTCACCTCGATGGGGCTGTTGGAACGCTGCCATAGCTACAAGGAAAAGGTGGCCAAGGGTATCACGCCCAACCATGGCCTGTTCGCCTATCCCGTGCTCATGGCCGCCGATATTCTTCTGTACCAATCCCATCGGATCCCCGTGGGCAAGGATCAGAAGCAGCACGTGGAGGTAACCCGGGACATCGCCGAGCGGTTCAATTTCCAGTTCGGCGAAACCTTCGTGCTGCCCGAGCCTGAGATCAACGAAGACCTGGCCGTGGTCCCGGGCCTGGACGGCCAGAAAATGTCTAAAAGCTATGGCAACGTCATCGAGATTTTCACGGACAAGGCCACCTTGAAAAAGCGGGTGATGAGCGTGGTGACGGACGCCCGGGCGGTCGAGGATGTGAAGGACCCCGATACGTGCAATCTGTACGCCCTGTACCGGCTGTTTTCCACGGCCGACGAACTGGCCGAGCTCAGGGCTCGATACCTAGCGCCCGGCCTGAAGTATTCGGACGTGAAAAAGGACCTGATCCACCGGATCTGGGAGTTTTTCGGTCCGGCTCGGGAAAAGCGGGACGCGTTCGCCCGCCGGCCCGATGACATCCGCGATATCCTGCGGATGGGCGCCAATAAGGCCCGGGCCATTGCCCTGGAAACCCTAGATAAAGTCCGGGAACGGGTGGGATTGGTTTACTAGGCCGGCGAAAAAGGACGTGAAGCGTGATCAAGCCTATTGAATGGCGCGACAATCAGGTGTTGATGCTGGACCAGCGTAAACTGCCCTGGCGGGAAACGTGGCTCACCTGCCGGACCTATAAGGATGTGGCCCAATGCATCCGGGTGATGGTCATCCGGGGGGCGCCAGCCATCGGCGTGGCCGCCGCCATGGGGTATGCCCTGGGGGCCAGGGCCATCCGGACCGCCGGTAAATACCGGTTTTACGAGGCGTTGGGCCTCATCAAGGCTCATCTGGCCAGCCAGCGGCCCACGGCCGTGAACCTTTTTTGGGCGCTAGACCGGATGGAACGGACCGCCCAGGCTCTGGCCGACCTGTCCGTGTCGGAGATCAAGGCCGGCCTGGTGGCCGAAGCCCTGGCCATTCACGAAGAAGACATCGCCATCAACAGGGCCATGGGCCGCCATGGGGCCGAACGGGTGCCCGATGGGGCCACGATCCTGACTCATTGCAACGCCGGAGCCCTGGCCACGGGCGGGTACGGAACCGCGCTGGGCGTGGTCCGGGCCGCCGTCGAGGCCGGCAAGAAGGTCCAGGTCTTGGCCGATGAAACCCGTCCCTTCCTTCAGGGCGCCCGGCTGACCGCTTGGGAGCTCCATAAGGATGGGATTCCAGTCACGATCATCACCGACAACATGGCCGGCCACTTTTTAAAGGAAGGCCGGATTCAATTGGTGGTGGTCGGCGCGGACCGCGTGGCGGCCAACGGAGACGCGGCCAATAAGATCGGTACGTACAGCGTGGCCGTTCTGGCCCGGGAAAATCAGGTTCCCTTCTACGTGGCCGCTCCCATGAGCACGGTGGACCCCCACACACCCACCGGCGCGGCCATTCCCATTGAAGTCCGGCCGGACCGTGAAATCACCCATATCCGCGACCGCCAGATCACTCCGGACGGAGTCCCGGTCCTCCACCCGGCTTTCGATGTCACCCCCAACCGGTACATCACCGGAATTGTGACGGAAAAGGGCGTGGCCGAAGCCCCCTATATCCAAAGCCTGGCGAAAATGATGGACTAGACCATCCCGGACCGGTTCTTCGGCCCTGGACGGCCTATCGAACCCAGGAAGCCAATCCTTGAAATATCTCTGATATTCCACCGGTTGGCTTCCTCCCTTTTTCCCGCCTCAGTGCCAGGCTCCTACTTCGCCGGCAATCGGCAGGTAATGGTGGCGCCCCGGCCCAGGGCGCTTTGGATATCCATAACACCGCCCAGACGTTCCAACGCCCGTTGGGCGATGACCAACCCCAGCCCGGTCCCTTCCTCGGTGACGGCTCGGGCGTTCTCCCCCCGGAAAAATTCCGTGAACAGCCGCCCCCGGTCTTCGTCCGGAATGCCGATCCCGGTGTCCCGGACGGTCAGGACCACGAATCCGGGCGGGCCGTTGTCCAAGGTCACCTCCACCCGGCCGGGCGGATGGGTGTATTTGACCGCATTGGCCACCAGGTTCGAAGCCAGGTCCTCGAAACTCCGCCGCCCTCCCTGAATCATGGCCGGCCGGTCCACGATCCGGGCATGAAAAGACAAGCCCTTGGTTTCGGCCTGAGCCTGGTGAACCATGAGCAAGGCGCTTAAGGATCGGGCCGGATCGAATCCCTGGGCTTCTTCTTCGGAAATGGCCGCGTCCCGTTCGGCGGCCAGAATCAACAGGTCGTTCACGGTTTCGGCCAACAGATTCAACCGGATCCGGCAGCGTTCCAGAGTTTCGCGCTGGGGATCGGTCATGGGTCCCAAAAAATCCTTTTCAAACAGGCCGATCATGCCCATGACGGCGGCCAGGGGGGATCGGAGCTGGTGCGCGGTTTTGTTCATGAACCAGGTTTTGGCCGTTTCCCGGTTCAGCCTTTCGATGGCCAGAGCCGTCAGATCGGTCATCTGGCCGAAAAAGCGAGCATGGTCTTCGGTGAGTTCGGCATCCAGGCCGCCGTATACGCAAAATACCCCCAGGGTTTTGCTTTCCACGCGAAGCGGCAGGCAGAGCATGGCCTTGATGCCTTCGTTTTTCAGGTCGTCGGGGTATTGGAATTCACCGGTTTCGTCCACGCCGGCGATGATGTACCGCGACCCTTCCAGGATTCGCCGGTTGATCGGGCTCTGGTCCACGTGGATCCAGCCTTTGGCCAGGTACTTGGGGCTCAGGCCATACGTGGCGGCATACCGGAGGCGGCCGCCGGTTTCGTCGAGCAGTTTGATGGAACAGGCCAAAACGCCCATAATCCGGGCTCCGTTCCGAACCGCCGCGTCCATCAGGTCCTGGGGTTTGGTTTGGCGGCTCATGTCCTGGATCATGTCGTACAGCGATTCGAGCTGGGCGTTGATGAGTTCCAGTTGATGGGATACGCGGATCAAGTCGCGGCCCTTGGTTCTGAGAGCGCGTTTGATGGAGGTGACCAGGAAAGCGGCCAACAACAGTGCGCTGGCCAAAGCGACCAGACCGAATCCGTGGCTGATCGGTTCCGGGAGGGGCCAGGGGGGCGTAAAGCCTCGAACATCCAACCGCACCATCAGCCCCAGCCCGGCCGCCACCATGAGCCCATAGGCGTACGCGCTTCCCGGGGCCAGCAGAATCCCGGCCAGCACCACGTGAAGAAGGGTGAAGGAGAGCAGCGGGCTGGCGGGCCCGCCGGTGAAATAGATCAGCAGAAGCAGGAAAATCAGGTCCAGGGTGATCTGGATATGGGCGAAAATTTCAAAGGGACCGGGGCGGGTAGGTTCCAGGTGTTCCAGCCGACGTCCGGCCGCCAGGAATCCCAGATTGAACAAGGCCAACAGGGCCAGGATCACGGCTCCGGGTTTTAGAGGCGGGTCGAGCCCAGCCCACTGGGCCAGGGCCAGCCCCACCACGCCCAAGGCCACGGCGCCCCACCGGAGCCGGATGAACCAGTAGACCCGTTCCCGCAGTTCCTTGCGGAAAAAAAGCCGATCCCTGAGTATTTCGCGCCCCAGATCCATGGCCGGCGCCTCCCGGCGCCAAGGGGTCTTCGGTGGTAACTGTCAATTATTGTGGGTGTTTTCCACCCCTCACCCCGCCCTCTCCCCTCGAGGGGAGAGGGG
>JAGVGV010000278.1 GCA_020056895.1 Deltaproteobacteria bacterium | reverse complement strand
GAAATTATTAATGGTCCGCCGGATGTCGTCCAGCGACATTTCCTTGGGGGTTTCGCGGGTGAACTTGGACCGGACGGGTGAACAGGAAATGGATTGACGGCCGCCGATGAAGGCCGAAAAGGCGTACCGGCCGGCGTGATAAAGCTGGGCGGCGATTTTGGTATCGTATTGATGAATGGCGTCGGCCAGCCGGGCCAGCCCGGGAATGAACCGGTCGTCGCTCACGTCCACGCCGCCGTGCAGGCCGGCGTATTCGTCAATGGGGCAGCCGCCCAAAATGATCAGGCCCACTCCGCCGCGAGCCCGGGCGGCGTAGAAAGCCACGAGGGTATCCGTTACTTCACCCTTGGGGGTGTACCCCAGATGCATGGCCGGCATGGCCACGCGGTTGGCGAGGGTTATGGGGCCAAGGGCCAGAGGGGATAAGAGCTTCATGGAATCTGCCTCCAGGAGCATAAGGGGTGGCGCCCGCGTGGGCGGTCCTGACATTACCCCGTGAAAACCGCCGGCGTCAACAGGTGTGTTGGACGTTTGTCCGATTCCCAAGGGAGATGGGAAGCCTCACGGGGGGGTGAGTTGCCCTGAGGATCGAGCCAGAACGAGGAGACCACCTCGATAAAGCGGACCTGAAGACCAAGCTTGAATGGAACCCATCCCCAAATAATGGATCCGGCCTTGGGGTGAGAAGGATGGAAAAAGCCAACCGGAGGAATACTCAAGGTATTTTGAGGATCGGGTTCTCCCTTCCGACAAAGCATCCAAGGTCAAAAAACATTTTTCGGATGAGTTCTACTGGGTGTGCCGGTCGCGCCAGGCGATATAGCGGTCGATGAATTCGCGGATGCGGTCGCCTTCCAGAGGCTTGGTCTGGAATTCGGTGGTGCCTCGTTCCAGAACCTCCCGGATTTCCTTGGGGCCCACAATGCCGGAAATGATCAGGACGGGAATATCGGCCATGCCTTCCATGGTCCGGATGCGCTTGATCATTTCCTGGCCGTCCATTTCCGGCATAACCATGTCGGTCAGGATCAACGCCAGATCGCGGTTCTTTTCGGCGATGCCCAGGGCCACCAGGCCGTTTTCCGCCGGTAGAACCTGGTGGCCCAGGTCTTCCACCCATTCACAGATCAGGGCGCGCACGTTGTCGTCGTCTTCCACCACCAGGACCTTGGCCATACCTTGTGAATCCTTCTCTCCGGGGCGTTCGCTTCCCTCGCTCGATCCAAGGGCTCCAAGCCGCCTGGTTCCTTTGGCGGCGGAGCCATATGAATCAGTCGGACAGGGTTAAAACGTCGGGGCCGTCCTTGGTCACGGCAATGGTGTGTTCGAACTGGGCCGACAATTTGCCGTCCCGGGTCACGGCCGTCCAGCCGTCTTTCAGGATTTTCACTTCCCACGTGCCTTCGTTGATCATGGGTTCGATGGTGAACACCATGCCCATTTCCAGCTTCCGGCCGGAATGCCGGCGGCCGTAGTGGGGCACCTGGGGGTCTTCGTGAAATTCCCGGCCAATGCCATGGCCCACGAAATTGCGGACCACGCTGAATCCCTGGGCTTCGATGTATTCCTGGATGGTCGCGCCGATGTCTCCCAGCCAGTTGCCTTCCCGCACGATGGGAATGGCCAGTTCCAGGGATTTCCGGGTGGCTTCGACCAGGCGGTGGGCTTCATCCGGAGCCGTTCCCACGATGAACGTTCGGGCGGTGTCGCCGTGGAAGCCGTTCTTGTACACCGTTACGTCCACCTTAACCACGTCGCCGTCCTGAATCCGGCGTTTGCCGGGTATCCCATGGACTACTTCGTCGTTGATGGAAATGCACATGCTCTTGGGATAACCCCGATACCCCAAAGTGGAAGGCACGCCGCCGTTGTCCAGGATGAACTGGTGGCCCAAACGGTCCACCTGTTCCGTGGTTAACCCCGGCTCCAGCCGTTTTTCTATGAGGTCCAGGGTTCGGGCGGCAATGCGGCCGCTTTCCCGTATCCATTCGATGTCCTCAAGCGTTTTGATGTGGATCACGAACCTGTTCCTTACGCACGATATTCCGCCGAATGTACCATGATTCCGGCTGATTTGGCAATAAATTTGATCGGCCGGCTTCCGGTTTGGCCGCCGCCGGCCCGGGACCGGGGACGGCGAGGGCTGTACGGAACCAGCTTCAACAAGCGTGGCCGATGATCGGGTTTAAGCGGTGGAGGCGAACTTGGGCGGAGCCTCGTTCTGGCCCTCCAGAACCAGGCCGGATAGGGTCATCAGGGTTACGGTTCCATGGGCCAACAACCGGCCGGTCTCGTTTTCAACTCGGGCGTCGGCCAACGACAACGTTTTTCCAGCTTTGATCAAGCGGCCCAGGCCGATCAGCCGGCCGCTGATGGAGGGCGCCAGGTAATTGAGTTTCATCTCCACCGTGGTCATGCCCACCCCTTCATCCACTTCGGTAAAAGCGGCCCAGAAGCCGGCGGCATCGATCAAACTGGAAAAAACTCCGCCATGGACCACGCCGAAGGGTTGAAGATGCCGCCGGCCCAGATCGATCTCCATCCGGGATCCGCCCGGTTCCAGATCGATCAGGCGCATGGACAGCAGGGAAAAATAGGGGCTCTGGTTGATCACTTGGGCGGTCAACCGGGTCCAATCCGGGTTCAGGAGGCGGAAGGCGGCGGGGCCGTTGGTTGGGTTCGGGGGGATCATGAATCCTTCTCCAGCATGGTCCGTTCCTGTTCCTTGGCCTCGATGGCCTCCTCCAGTTCCTCGATCCGCCTCAAATGGCGGGGCTTGGCTCCGTGAGGCGGCCAAGCGGCTTCCAACTGATCCCGTTCCTCGCGAAGCGCCGCGATTTCGATGCGGAGGCGTTCGGCGGGGGAATCAGTCGCCAAGGCCGGGGATTTCCAGAGTCCCGCAGGACCCCGAGCCGCAGGATTTGGTGGTGGCCGAGGCGGTGGGGGTGTTGGCCGCCCGGCCCATGGCATAATGGGTGGTGCTGAGCACCCGGCTCATCTCTTCGGCGCCACAGTGCCGGCATCGGATTTCCTGGGTGTCTTCCGACGAGGTGAACATCAGTTCGGTCAGCTCGCCGCATTTTTCGCAGCGGAATTCATATATGGGCATGGATGGAGCACTCCTTTGAAGCGCGTTTCTTCCTTCATAATCACCCGAACTCAACTTGTCAACGGGGACACGGGGCCATACCCCCATCCGCGGGTTCGCTTCCGATTGGAGGCCTTCGGCGGGCTCCTGGCGAAATCGGGCGGCGGCCTTGATTCCCCGGCCGGGATGTGGTAAGAATCGATCACGAGTCCGATTTTTGGTGAAGCCAGGAAAGCAAGCATCTGAAGGAGGACGTTGGATATGGTGACCTTGGTGGGGGGGATTATTGCCCTGATCCTGGGGCTTTTGGGACTGGCGTATTGGTGGGACCCCTTTATTCAGCTATTGCAGGCGGGCATTCCCCTGGTCCTGATCCTGGGCGGGGCATTGGCCACGTACTTGGGGATCGAGGAATGGAAGGACAGCCAGGCCCTTTCCGAATCCGAAACCTATGCGGCCAATCCGGACGCCGAACGGTATAAGGCCGAAGCCGAAAAATACAAAAACGAACTGGAAACCCTGAAAAAGGCCAAGGAGGAAGCGGGTCCGGGAACGACGTCTTCGGAGGAAGCCTCGGAATAAGTCCGTTTTTTCCTCTGGAACCGTGGCCGTTCCATCGGCCGCGAACATCCGGAATCGTTTTTCTGGAAGACCCCAGCCGTCCAGGACGCCTGGGGTTTTTTTATCAGGCCTTCTAAAAAGGCTTGGACCTGGCTCCGGGTACGGGGGTAAGCGATGACGAAACTGACCGGCGTCAATCATTTGGCCATGGTCACCGGCGATATGGACCGGACCATCCGGTTCTGGCGGGACCTGTTGGGGCTCCGGCTAGTGGCCGGCCTGGGCGAACCGGGGTACCGGCACTATTTTTTTGAAATATCACCCACCGACCTGATCGCTTTTTTCGAATGGCCTGGAGTGGACCCGGCGGAGGAGCGGGATCATGGGTACCCTAACCGGGGGCCGGTGATCTTTGACCACGTATCCTTAGGCGTGGAAACGGACGATGATCTCTGGGACCTGAAGGACCGGCTGACGGCGGCGGGGTTCAACGTTTCGGGAGTGGTGGACCATGGGTTCATCCATTCCATTTATTCGTGGGACCCCAACGGGATTCCGATCGAATTTTCGGCTCCGGTCGAGGGTCGGGACGTCCGCCGAACGCCTCGGATGGCCGATCGTGAACCGACGGCCACGGCTCGGGAAGGGGCGGAACCTCAACCCGGCCATTGGCCTCGGGACTATCCCTCGACTCCGGCGGGTCGGCGTCCGGTGTACCCCGGCGCCGGCAGCCGATTGTTCGGCTCGTCCGGATCGGGGCGGCTGGATCCGGTGTGATGGTCCAAGACTGAGGGAAATCGGGCATTCCCTAGGAACACCCCAGACTAGTTGGAGCCGAACGAGGCGTACCCGGCGCCTCCGTGGGGAAACACCCATACGGAGGCGTTTTTAGGCGCCTTGCCCGCCGCCCAGGCCATCATGGCCTCCACCTGATTGAAACTCCGGGCCAACCCCATTTTCCGGCCGATGTTATCCGGCAGTTTGGGGCTGTTGGAAAAAATGCCCAAATGGTTCCGCCGGAGCATCTGCAGGCCGAAGTGACCGATAAACACTTCTTCCACGGGCTCATTTTTCTTGACCTTTTTCACCAATGGCAACACCCGGTTCTTGCCGATGACCTTTAAAAGCGTTCGCATGACGGGATAGGGCAGGGTTTTCTTGGCCAGAGGCATTTCGCCCAGACCGTCCTCGCACCGCACGCAGCCCAGCAACACTCCGCCGGGCCGCGCCGCGTACAGGGAATTTCCCAAACACTTTACGGACTGCCGAAGATCGAGGTCCATGGGGTGGGAATTGGCCAGAACCACGTCCGCCTGTTCGGGAACGTCCAGCCGGACCCGAGTCCGGATATATTCGACGCCGGCCTGGTGGGCGGCCTGAGGATGCCCCGCGAAAAAGCGGACCGGACGGTTCCCCGGCCCCAAAATGGCGTTGACCACGAAAATGTCTTTGCTCAACAGAAGTGCGCCTTCTTCCAGGTCCTGGCGCATGGGGGAATCCGAGGTTCGGGCTCCCACCAGATCGAACCGGTCCGGATCCACGCCCTGCAAGTGATTCCGGCCGATGGTCTCGGCTCCGGCGCAGCCGGGAATGATGATCTTCAGTCCGCCGCCGAACCCAAGGAGCAAGTGGGGCTCAATGGCCCCCAAGCCCACGATCAGATCGGCCTGGGGCAACAGGGTGTTCAGGAAGACCCGGGTCCCCCTTCGGGTGGCGCCCAGGTCCGTCAGTCCTTCGGGCTTGTACGCATCGTGGCACCGCCAGCGGTACCGGTTCATGACTTCGAATCCCAGCTTGGCCTCGACCTCTTCCATCCGGCTGGCTCGGTGAACGCCGGTGGCGATCAGGATGTCGATATCCTGGTCCCGAACGCCGGCCTTCGCCAGTTCTTCGAGCACCGGCCTGATAAAACCGGCCGCCGGAGTGGGCCGGGAATGGTCGTCGGTCACCACCACCACCTTCCGGCCGGCCAGGTTCCTTCCACCAATGGGAGTAACGCCGATCGGATCGGCCAAGGCTTCGCGGCAGGCCGCCGCCGGATCGGAAGCGGGCGGGTCCGCGTTGGGTTTCAGTTCACCCAAAACCCGCCATGACGGGGGTAATTCCACTCGCAAGGAATCATGACCCCACGGCAGTTCCACGATATGCGCCATGACAACGATCCCTCCTAATGGACGACGATCCGTTCGGCCAAAACCCCGCCGACCCGGCTGTTCCAGACCAGGCCCGAATCCATCGCCACGTGACGCCCCACCGCCTCGAAATGGAGGCCGTCCGCCGCCGTGATCTGGATGTCCACCTGACTCGACGGCCGGAATCCTTCCAGGTCGGCCACGTCCTGGGCATAACGGTTCTGGCCGGACCAGTACGCCTCCTGAGCCGTGGCCAGTTGCCGAAGGGCTTGGATCACCACCTCGTCCCGGGCCTGATCCAGGCTTTGTTCACTGCTGAAGGCTTGATACCATTGATAGAGCAAAAAGGTTAGGAACAGCAGCACCAGCCAGAGGAAATACCGCCGGTTCCGGCGCACCCGGTAGAGGGAAACGGTGGATGTATCCACCTCTTCGTCATCGCCGGGCCGCACCCATTCCGCTTCGGCCGCGGGTTCCAGGAGCACGGCTTTTTGGCAGCGGGGGCAGATCCAAAGGGGCGTTTCGGCCGCCTCGGTGGATGACAGGGTGGCCGTGGTCTTGCACTTCGGGCAGATGACGCGCATGGAAGTTCCCCGGATAACCAATAAAAACCTGGCGCCCCGAGCATAGGCCGGGCCGGGTCCGGCGGTCAAGGGGATTCCGAACCGGTTGGGATTCTTTCGGTTTTGGAAGGCTCCAGCCGGGAAACGAGCTCCATTGCGGGAACCGGTTTTAACGCGGGGGCTAATTCTGAACCT
>JAGVGV010000566.1 GCA_020056895.1 Deltaproteobacteria bacterium | reverse complement strand
GTGGCCCATAACGGCGAAATCAACACCCTTCGCGGCAACATCAACAATATGCGGGCCCGGTACGAAAATTTGTCGTCCGAACTGTTCGGCCCGGAAGACCTCAAGAACCTGTTACCGGTCATCATCGAAGGCGGTTCCGATTCGGCCTGTTTCGACAATCTTCTGGAACTCCTGGTCCTGACCGGCCGGTCTCTCCCCCATGCCCTGATGATGATGGTTCCCGAAGCCTGGGGCGACAAATACTACATGGGCAACGACCGGCGGGCCTTTTATGAATACCATGCCATGTTCATGGAACCCTGGGACGGCCCGGCCGCGTTGGTGGCTTCGGATGGCCGCCGGGTGGGCGCGGCGTTGGACCGGAACGGCCTTCGGCCGGCCCGGTACGTGGTGACCAAGGATGGCCTGGTGGTGCTGGCGTCCGAAGTGGGGGTGCTCGATATTCCGCCCTCGGAGATTCAATCCAAGGGCCGTCTGTCCCCGGGCCGGATGATTCTGGCGGACACCGAGCGAGGCCGGCTCCATTCGGATGAAGAGATCAAGGCCTTCGTCTGCCGCCGCCGGCCGTACCGCCGGTGGGTGGAAGCCAACCGGGTGGTCCTCCGGGGGCTGTTCGACAGCGTGGGCACGGTCTGCGTGGACCGGGACCGGCTGTTGGGCCGGCAGCGGGCCTTCGGCTATACCCGGGAAGACGTGGAAACCCTGCTTACTCCCATGGTGGTGGACGGCAAGGAACCGGTGGGGTCCATGGGCGACGATACCCCCCTGGCCATTCTGGCCGATGAACCCCGGTTGCTCTTCAACTATTTCAAGCAGCTTTTCGCTCAGGTCACCAACCCGGCCATCGACCCCATCCGGGAAGACCTGGTCATGTCGCTGACCACGTACCTGGGCCGGCAGGGCAACCTGCTTTCCGAAAAGCCCGAACACGCCCGCATGCTCCGGCTTCAAACCCCCATCCTGACCAACGAAGACCTGATCCGGATCCGGGCCGCCACGGAAAAGGAATTCCAGCACGTAACCCTGGACGCGGTGTTCGATCCGGCCTTGGGAGCGGAAGGGCTGGCTCCGGCCCTGGACCGGTTGGGCCTGGACGCTGAAACCGCCGTCCGAAACGGATGCTCCATCGTGATCCTTTCGGACCGGGCCGTGGCCGGCGACCGGGCGGCCATCCCCAGCTTGCTCGCCAGCGCGGCGGTCAACCGCCACCTGGTGGCCCAGGGCCTTCGGACCAGCATGAGCCTGATCATCGAATCGGGCGAACCCCGGGAAGTGATGCATTTCGCCCTGCTGTTGGGGTACGGCGCAACGGCGGTCAATCCCTACCTGGCCTTCGAAACCATCGCCGCCCGGCAGGAAGACGGCCTGTTTCCGGAACGGATCGCCATTCAGGACGCGCTGGAAAATTACATCACCGCCATAGAAAAAGGCCTGTTGAAGATTTTTTCCAAAATGGGCATCAGCACTCTTCGGAGCTACCGGGGGGCTCAGATTTTCGAAGCCCTGGGGCTGGGACCCAAGCTGATTGATCGGTATTTTCCGCGCACGCCCTCCCGCCTGGGCGGTTTGGAAGTTCAGGACGTAGCCAAGGAAGCCCTGACCCGGCACCAGGGGGCGTACGGCCCCGGCCGGCCCGATCACGAACTTTTGCCTTCCGGCGGGGAATACAGCCTCCGGCGGAACGGCCGGCGGCATATGTGGACCGTCCAGGCCATCACCCATCTGCAACAGGCCACCCGGACCGGCAACCCGGCCGAATACAAGAAATTCGCCGCCGCCATCAACCAGCAGGACCCCCGGCCCGTTACCCTCCGGAGCCTGTTGGACTTTCAGTGGGCGGAAAAACCGGCGCCCATCGACGAAGTGGAACCGGTCCAAAGCATTGTCCGGCGTTTCGTGACCGGGGCCATGAGCTTTGGGTCGATCAGCCGCGAAGCCCACGAAACCATGGCCATCGCCATGAACCAAATGGGCGGCCGGTCCAACAGCGGGGAAGGCGGCGAAGACCGCGAACGGTTCCACCCGGGTCCCAACGGCCAAAACCGATGCTCGCGCACCAAACAGGTGGCCTCGGGCCGGTTCGGCGTGACCACCGAATACCTGGTGAACGCGGATGAGCTCCAGATCAAGGTCGCCCAAGGCGCCAAACCGGGCGAAGGCGGCCAGTTGCCCGGCCACAAGGTGAACCAGGAAATCGCCCGAGTCCGCCATTCCACGCCCGGCGTCAGCCTGATCTCGCCGCCGCCGCACCATGACATCTATTCCATTGAAGACCTTAAGCAATTGATCTTCGATCTGAAAAACGTGAACCCCGAAGCGAAAATCAGCGTGAAGCTGGTCAGCGAAGTGGGCGTGGGGACCATCGCCGCCGGCGTGGCCAAAGGGCATGCCGACCTGGTGCTGATTTCCGGGTGCGACGGCGGCACCGGCGCCAGCCCCCTATCCAGCATCAAGCACGCCGGCGTGCCCTGGGAACTGGGGCTGTCCGAAACCCACCAGGTGCTGATGATGAACGGCCTTCGGAGCCGCATCCGCGTGCAAACCGACGGCCAGATCCGGACCGGCCGGGACGTGGCCGTGGCGGCGTTGTTGGGTGCCGAGGAATACGGCTTCGCCACCGCGCCTCTGGTGGTGATGGGCTGCGTGATGATGCGCAAGTGCCATTTGAACACCTGCCCCGTGGGCGTGGCGACTCAGGACCCCAGGCTCAGGAAACGGTTCACCGGCAGGCCCGAGTATTTGATCCAGTACTTCCATTTCGTGGCCGAGGAACTTAGGGAAATCATGGCCCGGCTGGGCTTCCGGACCGTGGACGAAATGGTGGGCCGCCGGGATCTTTTGCGGGTTCGGGACGACATTGGCCACTGGAAGGCGAAAAAACTCGATTTCACCGCCATTCTTCACCCGGATCAGGTACCAATCCAGGGCTCGGCCTGTTGCGTGGACGATCAGGACCACGGGATTGAAGACGTCCTGGACCACCAGCTCATCGAACGGGCTCGGCCGGCCCTGGAAAGCGGAGAAAAGGTCCGGATCGATCTGCCAATCCGGAACGTGAACCGGACCGTGGGGGCCATGCTGAGCGGCCGGCTGGCTCGCAAGTACGGGCAAAAAGGGTTGCCCGACGATACGGTGATCCTGAATTTTCACGGATCGGCGGGCCAGAGCTTCGGCGCGTTCG
>JAGVGV010000350.1 GCA_020056895.1 Deltaproteobacteria bacterium | reverse complement strand
CGCGTGGCCAAGGAAATCGCCAAGGCGGTCCGGTCGTCCAGCGGTGGATTGCGCCACGTCAAGGGCATCGGCCTGGCGCTCGAAGACCGGGGGCTGGTCCAGGTGAGCATGAATATCGTGGATCACGAAAAGAATCCCCTGTACCGGGTGGTGGAAATGATCCGCATGGAAGCCCGGCGGTTCGGAGTCGAGATCGTGGAAACCGAAGTGTACGGTCTGCTGCCGGCATCGGCGCTTATCGACAGTGCGGCCTATTATATGCAATTGGCCGGGTTCAGCTCCAGCCAGGTGATCGAACTGAGGATGCTGGAGGGGATGAATCAGTAAAAATATCCAGGGGGGCTGCTTTCGGGTCAAAGGCACCCCCCGGCCCCCCCGAAAACCAATGGTGACAGGGGTTTGGGGGATAACCCTTTTAATAATAAAGGTTGCCCTCAACCATAAGGAGCGATCATGAACCTGGTATCCATGCCCATCACGGATTTTTGCCGGGAACTGGCCGGGGATGCGCCGGCTCCGGGCGGCGGGAGCGTGGCGGCCTTGGCCGGAGCCTTGGCGGCGTCTTTGGCGGCCATGGTGGCCCGATTGACGGTGGGCCGGAAAAAGTATGAAACGGCCTGGCCCCGGATGGAATCCCTTCGCGATAACGCGGACCGGGTGGCGGCCGAGCTTTTGGCTTTGGTGGACAAGGACACCGAAGCATACAACCGGGTGGCGGCGGCATTCGGCTTGCCCAAGGGAACGGACGCCGAAAAGGAAGCCCGAAACCGTTCCATCCAGGAAGCCACTTTGGAGGCGGCCCGCGTGCCCCTTCAAACCCTGGAAACCGCGGCCCGGTGCCTGGAACTGGTCCAGGGGGTTCTGGAACAGGGCAATTCCAACTGCCTGACCGACGCGGGCGTGGCGGTTCATTTGATCCGGGCGGCGGCGTACGGCGCGGCGTACAACGTCCGGGTCAACCTGGGGTCGCTCAAAGACACGGCGGTCGTGGCCGAATTGGCGAAAAGAACCAAGGCTCTGCTGAACCATGTTCAGGCCCGAACCCTTCGGTTCGAAGCCCTGGTGGACGAACGGCTGGGATAAAGCCCCCAAAAAAGTGGACGCCATCCCCTAAGGGTTATCGGGCTTGGCAGACCCGGTCGGAAGGCGAAACCCAATCCTGGAGATATGTCCAATGCTTTTCCGGCTGGCCTGCCCCCTCCGCCTCGATCCAGGGATAACCGTGTATTATTCGTTTTTTCGTGAGGCGCCGATGGGTTTGGAATAGATGATCTTGTCGTCGAAGGGGCCGTGGAAATCGGGCAGGCGGGCCGCCAGATCGTACCCGTTCCGTTCGTAAAAGGCCCGGCTGGCGCGGTAGTCCTCGGTCCCGGAGGTATCGATATAGATCCGCAGGGCTCCGGCGGCGGCCATCCGGCTTTCGGCTTCGGTCAGGAGCGACCGTCCGATGCCCCGGCCCTGCAGCGCGGGATCCACCACGATCCAGTACACGTCCCAACTAGTCATGGTACAGGGTATCTGGCCGTAGCAAATGTACCCGATCCCCCGGCCGTCTTCCTCCAGGAACAGGAATTCGTATCCGCTGGCCTCGCCTCTGGACCGCCGTTCCACCACCAGTTCGACCGCCACCCGGACTTCATCTTCGCGGAAGTTCCCGGCCGCCTGGCATAAATGTTCCACCAGGGCCTCGTCCCCGGCCCTCAGGGTTTCACGCCATTCCATGGTCCGCCATTTTACAGGATTCCGGCCCGTTCGGAACCGGTTTTTTTATCGCCCCATATATAGTTCCCGGACTTCGAGCCGGGCGAGCACCTCGGCCGGAGGGCCAACGGCCGCCACCCGGCCCTGCCCCAGCACCAGCAGCCGGTGAGCGGCCCGGATAACGCTTAATCGATGTTCGATCCAGGCCACGGTGATTCCCCGGTCCGCGAGGTTCCGGATGCGTTCGATCATGGCCCGTGTTTCGGCTTCGGTCAGGCCGGCGGCGGGTTCATCCAGGAGGAGCAGCGATGGCCGTGTGGCCAAAGCCCGGGCCAGTTCCAGCCGCTTGGCGCCGTACGCGTTCAAGGCCCCCGCCGGGTGTTCGGCCCAAGAAGCCAGGCCGAAGGAATCCATCAGGAGCCGGACGGCCTCGCGGGCTTCAGGGCGGCTCAAGGCCCCGCCGTAAAGCGCCGCGGTCATCAGGTTGTCCGCCACGCTCATCCGGGGAAAGGGCCGCGGGATTTGAAAGGTTCGGCCGATACCCCGCCGGTTCCGTTCCTCTGCCGCGGCCCGGGTCACGTCCCGCCCCTGGAAGACAATGCGGCCCCGGTCCGGGGGCGTGTGTCCGGCAATTACATCAAACAGGGTGGTTTTGCCGGCGCCATTGGGGCCGACGATGCCCAGGATTTCGCCTTGAGCGATCGAAAACGATACCTGATCCAGGGCGAGAAGGTTCCCGAAGGCCTTGGAAACCTGGTCTACGGCCAGAGGAATGGAACGGCCGGACGATGATGAGGTTTCAATAAGGTCCTGGAACGCGGTTGCGGCCAAAATTCATTCCGTTTCGTCGGGCGTGGACAAAGTGGTTTTCCGCCAGAAGCGTGCGATCCGTTCTTTTTCTTCGGCCCAGAACCGCTCTTTTTCCATCCGGCCGGCGTTCCGGCTCAAATATCCCAACCGGCCCGCCAGTTTGAAAAAAGCGGCGCCCGGCAGACCGGAACCGGCGGTTACCGCCAAGGCGCCCAACAAAGGCCGGCCCCGGTCCCTTTCGAGAAGGCAGATTCGTTCCAGCACTCGGCCCACGGTTCGCCCCAAGGCCAAAGGATCGGTTTCGCCGATCAGCGCCCCGATGTCCTTATAGGAAAACGTCCGGCCGAAAAGAGCCGCCCATATGAGGCAGGCGTGGACCAGGCCGTCGCGGCGGTCGTCACGGTCCGGTCCGGTCGGCTCGTCCATTCCCTTTTCCCTTTGGCCTTGGATTTGCCCGGTTCCGGTGAGGCGGGAACACGGGCCTGGCTGGGGAAGAACAATGAGCCAAAACCGGGGGGCCTGTCAATTGCCCGGTTAAGGCCGGGGTGTCGCCGCCACCGGCCCGATGGGCTGGAATCGGCCCAAACCATCTCTTGATTATCGT
>JAGVGV010000017.1 GCA_020056895.1 Deltaproteobacteria bacterium | reverse complement strand
CGAGATCGATCTGAACGACGGCCTGGCTCTGGTCCGGCTGGGGCGGCTCGATGAGGCCATCCTTCGATTCCAGGTCGCGCTTGGGGCCAGGCCCGGATGGGTCAAGGCCCGGCTGAATCTGGGGGGAGCCCTGGCCCAGGCCGGCCGGTATAGCGAAGCTCTGACATACCTTGAGGAGGCTGTCCGGGTGGAGCCTGATAACGCGGATGCCCAGGCCAATCTGGGGGTGGTGCTGGTGCGCCTGGGCCGGCGGGAGGACGCTTTGGCCCGCTTCAAGGAGGCGCTCCGCCTCAATCCCCAACAGGCGGCGGCCCGAGACGAACTTATAAAATGGACCGGACAGGCTCCATGAAACGAAACAAACATCCTTCCCATTCCCACCGGACCGGCGGACGGCCATCCGTCCCGCCGGCCAAGCGGCCTCCCGATGAAGCGCCCGCACCGGCCACCGGTCTTCGCTGGCGGCCATCCCCCCGGCTCCTGGCTGGTTTGATCCTGGCCCTGGCCGCGTTTCTGGCGTACGCCAACGCGGTCCATCATCCCTTCATCTTCGACGACGCCCACATCACCGAACCGGCATCGATCCGGTCCTATTCGCCTTTGTGGCGGGCCTTGTTCCCGCCGTCGCCGTCCGGGCTGTCGGGCCGGCCGTTGGCTCATTTCACCCTGGCGGTCAACTGGGCCATCAGCGGTTCGGGAACCTGGAGCTATCATCTGGTGAACGTGGGCATCCATTTTCTGGCCGCTTTCGCCCTGTTCGGCCTGGTGAAGCGGACGTTGGACCTGCCCCGGTTCCGGGAACGGTACGGCGGGGCGTCGTTTGAAATCGGCCTGGCCTCCGCCCTTTTTTGGATGCTCCATCCGATCCAGACGGAAAGCGTGACGTATATCATCCAGCGGTGCGAATCCCTGGCCGGACTGCTGTACCTGGCGTCCTTTTTATGCGCGGTTCGGGGGTGGACGTCGGACCGGCCCCGGGTTTGGCGCCTGGCGGCGGTGCTGGCCATGGTCGCCGGCGTGGGGGTGAAGGAAACCGTGGTCACCCTGCCGTTTCTGGCCGGTCTGTACGCGGTGGTGATCCTGAAAAAAAAGCCGAAGGACCTGTTGGGGGAATCCCCGTGGCTCTGGGGCGGGTGGGGGATCGGGCTGGCGGCCATTGGGGCTTTGGCAATGATGGGCGGGACGGCGGCGGCCTATCCGGAAGGGTACAGCGTTCGCGGGTGGGAATACGCGATCACCCAGGGGCCGGTGATTCTTCATTATTTGCGGCTGATCGTCTGGCCTCGGGACCTTTGTCTGGATTATGGCTGGCCTCTGGCATCGTTCGGTGAAGCGCTCCCAGGCTTGGTGGTAGTGGCCATGCTCTTGGGCATGGGCGTCGTCCTGGCGTTCCGGCGGTCCCCTTGGAGTTTCCCGGCGCTCTGGTTTTTCGGCATTCTGGGGCCGACATCGAGCGTGTACCCCATTCCGGATCCGGCCTTCGAACACCGTTTATACCTGGCGCTGGCCGGCCCGGCGGTGCTGGCGGTTCTGGGGTTGTACGGGGGGTGGACCTGGCTTCAAAACCGTCGTACGCCCGAGGGTGACGCGAGTTCGGGCCGGACCTCGACCGCCGGCTTGGGGGCGGTCCGCGTGGTGGTTATCGCCCTGGCGGCTCTTTTGGGCACCTTGACCGTGTTCCGGAATCTGGATTACCAAAGCGGAGTAGTGATCTGGAGCGACACCATCCGGATTCGGCCTGAAAACCCAAGGGCTCAATACAATCTGGGACTTTCGTACTACGATCTGTATCAGGATGAGAAAGCCATCGACCAGATGCACAAAGCCCTGGCCTTGAAACCGGCCATGCCCGACGCTCACCTGACCCTGGGCGCGGCGTACAGCCGCCGTGGCCGGCCGGCGGAGGCCCTGAAACATCTGGACCGGGTGTTCCAGGCGGGCAAGGCCGACGCCAAGGCTTTTTTGAATTACGGCGCGGCGCTGATGCAGCTTGGCCGTCCGGCCGAAGCCGTCGGTTATTTTAACCAGGCCCTGGCCAGGGAGCCCGATTTCGCCGAAGCCCGGACCAATCTGGGCGTGGCGATGCTCCGGTCCGGCCAATTAAATGAAGCCATCGCCGAACACGAAAAGGCCATTCGATTGAAGCCCGAACTGGCCGAGGCTCACCACAACCTGGGCGTGGCCCTGGTTCAAAACGGTCGTCCGGCCGAGGCCATTGTCCGGTTCCGGGAAGCCGTCCGCCTCAGGCCCATCTATCCCATGGCCCTTCAATACCTTGGCTATGCGTTGCTATTGAACGGCCAGGCTCAGGACGCCCTGCCGGTGCTCGAACGCCTGATCCAAATGGACCCTAAAACCGTGGAGGGCCGGTTTGTTCTGGGCGCGGCGTTGATGCAGGTTGGCCGAGTGGACGAGGCCGTGATCCGTTTGAAGGAAGTTCTGGCGGTTCAACCCGGAAACGCGGACGCGAACGCCAACCTGGGCGCGGCGTACCTGATGAAAAAGAACCCCGCTTCAGCGGTCCCATACCTAATAAAGGCCCTGGAAGCCAAACCGGAATGGGCCGATGTTCACGCCAATCTGGGCGCGGCGTACCGGGATCTGGGGAACTTCCCCGAAGCCCGGCGCCATTTGGAGGACGCCCTGCGGATCAACCCGAAACACGATTCGGCCGGACGGATGCTCGGCCAGCTTCCGGCCGCGCCTTGACGCCAACAAGCCCTCCGATCGGAGACGTCCCGGTTTCCCGGCGGACCCTTTCTTCCCGGGAAGCCTTCCTGATCCTGGCGGCCCTGGTTGGGGCGGCGTACGGGTCCACGCTGTTTTTCCCCTTTATTTTCGATGACCTGTCCAACATCGTCGGCAATGGGTCCATCCGTTCCTTGTGGCCCCTGGGACCGGTGCTGGCTCCGCCCGACGGCCTGGGCGTGGCCGGCCGGCCGGTAGTTAATTTTTCGCTGGCCCTCAATTACCTGGCGTCCGGCCTGGATCCCTGGAGCTACCGGCTGTTCAACATCGGAGTGCACCTGGTGGCCGGGTGGGTGCTGTTTCTGTTGATCCGCCATACGCTGGAACAATCGCCCCGGGCCAGGGGGTTGGCTCCGCGGGCGTCCGGTTTGGCCATGGCCGCGGCCTTGATCTGGACCCTTCACCCGATTCAGACTCAGGCCGTGACGTATGCCATTCAGCGGTGTGAATCCCTGATGGGCCTGTTCGTGTTGCTTACGTTGTACATGGCCGCCCGGGGGTTGACGAATTCCCGGCCCCGGCCCTGGTTTCTGGCCGCCGCCTTGTTTTTACTGCTGGCCGACGGGTCCAAGGAAGTAGCCGCGGCCGCGCCGGTGCTGGCGATCCTTTACATCCGTTGCCTTGGCCCCTGGAAAGCCCAGGCCGACCGGCGGTCCATGGCCTGGCTGTATGGCGGGATGGCCTTGGGGCTGGCGGCCTTGGCGCTTCTGTCGGCGGCCGGAGGAACGTACCATTCCGGCCTCCACCGCCGGGACCTGGCCTGGTTCCCCTATGCGATAACTCAGAGCCAGGTGGTTCTTCACTACCTTTGGCTGGCCCTGTGGCCAAGCCGCCTGGTGATCGATTACGGCTGGCCGGCGGCCTCCATCAGCGAAGCGGCGCCGTACTTGGTTGTTATCGTGGTGCTTTTGGGGCTGACCGGATGGGCTCTGGCCCGCCGGCCGGGCCTAGGTTTTTTGGCCGGTTCGTTTTTCATTCTTTTGGGGCCGTCGTCCAGTTTCATGCCATTGCCGGACCTGGCCTTCGAACACCGGATGTATTTGGCTCTGGCGCCGCTTTGCGTGTTGGCCGTTCTGGCCGGCCAGGCGGCGATGGTCCGGTATGGCGGGGAAGGGGAGGCCGGCCGCCGGGTGGGGATTCCGGTGGTCGCCGTACTCTCCATAGTCCTGGCTTTTTTGGCCTGGGAACGGAACCGGGAGTACCGCCAAGGAGTAATCCTCTGGGCCGACGCGGCGGCCAAGCGGCCGAATAACGCCCGGGCCTGGACCAACCTGGGGGGGGCTCTGGTGGACCTGGGCCGGCTGGACGAGGCGGAAATTCATTTGACCCGGGCCGTGAAAACGGACCCCTCCCTGGCCATGGCCCGGTATAATCTGGGCACGGTCCGGCTGAAAAAAGGGGACGCGGCCGGGGCCCTGGCTTTCTTCGATGAAGCGCTTCGGCTGGACCCCGATTACGCCCCGGCCTGGACCAACCGGGGGGCCGCGCTGATGTTTTTAGGCCGGTGGGACGAAGCGGCCGGGGCGCTCAACACCGCCCTGGCCCGGAACCCCCTGGACGCGGTGGCTCAAGTCAATCGGGGGGCCGTGGACCTGGCCCTGAACCGGCCGGCCGATGCCCTGAATCTTTTCCGGCGGGCATTG
>JAGVGV010000443.1 GCA_020056895.1 Deltaproteobacteria bacterium | reverse complement strand
CGGGGTTTTCGCGCCGCCGGCTGCCCATGGTCTGCTGGGAGGCCATCGAACATTATCAGGCCGCCCTGTCCTTGGACCCTGGCCATAGGGCCGCCCGGACCGGTCTGGCCGATCTGCTGGCCCAGGCCGGCGCCTGGGTGGAAGCCGAAGAAATCCTGGCCGGCGCCCCGAGCGAGAACGGTGAAGGAGCCGATGCCTCGGTCGATCCGATGAAACCCGGTCTCCGTAATGGCCGGGCCGAAGCCCTTTTCGCGGGACGACGGTCATGATCGAAATCCAGCACGATCCCTCCGCCCTTCAGGGAGCGCCGTCTCAGGCCGGTTCAACCCCGGATCCAGGGCCTCCGCCGGACCTGGTGGCGGCGTTCGGTCTGGGGGACGGCCTCCGGTTGGCCGAACTGATGAACCGGCTTCCCTTCCTTCAAACGCTGGCCTTCGCTCCGGGAAGCACTCCGCCGAACGACCGTCCGCCTCAACCGCTGGAAACCTTCGCCGCCGCCGGCCGGTTGGCCTTGTTCCACAGGGAAGAGGATTTCGACGACGCCGTGACCCGGGCCGTGGTCCACGGCGAAGCCCGGCGGCTCCTGGTGGTGAGCCGGCCCGAATACCGGGAAGTGTTTCCCGAAGCGGCCAAAAGGTTCGACGCCGCGATCCTGGGCGCACGGCTCCGGCGGGCGGTTGTGGACCAGACCCTGGCTGAAAAGGGGGACCTGTTCCGGTCCCATCTGGCGGCCAATCTGGGCCACGTAATGAAACGGCCGGCCTTTTCCGCCCTGAAGCCGGTGGTCGAGGGGCGGCCGGGGTTCATCGTGGGGTCCGGCCCCAGCCTGGAAAAAAACGGCCGTTTGCTGGCGGAACTCCAACACCGGGGCGTCATCCTGGCGGCCGGTTCCGCCCTGCGACCCCTTCGAGCCATGGGCGCCCAACCCCACCTCGTGGTGGTGATCGAAGCCGAAGACACCAGCGATTACCTGGCTCCCGCCCCCCCCACCGGCTCCGGCGGCCCGTCCCCGGACCGGCCCGCGCCGCTGTTGGCGGTGGGATCGGCCGCCCATCCCCGGCATTTCGAAGCAACCGGGCTGCCCACCCTGGTCTTTCATCTTAGTCTGGGCGCGGCCGAACTGTTCGGCGCCGCCGATTTCGCGCCCCAGGGCGGCACCGCCGGTTCCGCCGCCTTTACCCTGGGGTTCCTGTTGGGCCTGAACCCTTTGATTCTTCTGGGCCAGGACCAGGCCGTGGGCCCCGGCGGCCTCCATGCCCAAGGCACTCCCGGGGATGAACCCTTCGATCCAAGGGAGGCGCCCTTCGTGGTTCCGGGGCTAGACGGCGGGCGGGTCCGCACCCATTCCGGGCTGTTCGCGTCGCTCCATTGGTATGGGGAAGCCATCCGGTTCCTTGGCCGCCGGTTCCCGGAAACCCGGGTCATCCACGCCGGGGAACAGGGCGCGGCCATTCCCGGCGTGCCCAACCGGACCTTGACCCAGGTGGCGGCCGAACTGGAGGCCCTCGCCGCCCCGGCGCCCGACCTGGCTCCTTGGCCGGACCTGACCCCCATGCTGGAAAAAGCCCCTCGGCCGGATCCGGCCCGAGTCCGCGCCGTGCTGATGCAGGCGTACGAAGCCCTGGGGGCGTTGTCGATTCTGGCCAGGAACCAACCGGACCGGGCGGTTCAGGCGGCTCCGGCCGTCCGGGCGGCCCACCCCCTGATCCGGGACCTCTGGCCCCGCCCCTTGGACTCGGGGAAGGACCCCGGCCGGGTGCTTAGGGCCGGGCTGGACGAAGCCGAAAGCGGGCTCATCCGCCTGATGACGGAACTGGACAAGCTATGCCGGCCCTGACCCTTTCGCTCTGCATGATCCTGCGGGACGAAGCCCCTAACCTGGGCCGGAGCCTTGAACCGGCGGCCCAGGCTTTCGACGAGGTGGTGGTGGTCGATACCGGCAGCATGGATGGAACTCAGGACCAGGCCCGCGCCTTGGGCGCCCGAGTCATCGACATCCCCTGGCCCCACGATTTCGCCCAAGCCCGAAACGTTTCCATCGACCATGCCCAAGGGGATTACATCCTCTGGCTGGACGGCGACAACCAGATCCGACCCGAAGCCGTGGATCGCATCCGAAAAGCGCTCGATCCGGACAGGCGGACCGTTTACTGGTGCGTGGAGGTGGTGGTCCCCCAAGGGGAACGGCTGGTCCAGAAGCGGGTTTTTCCCCGGCGGCCGGATGTTTTTTTTAAGGGCAAGGTCCACGAACAACTGATGCACCCAAGGGATTTCGCGTCCGTGGTGGTCCCGGTGGAAATCCTCCATTGGGGATACCAGCACCCGGCTGAAGCCCGGAAAAAAGGGTTGAGGAACCTGGACCTGTTGACCGCCCTGGTTCGGGAATCGCAGGACGATCCGTACCCGATGTACCAGTTGGGCCGGACGCTGCTCAACCTAAGGCGGTTCAAGGACGCCCAAACCTGGCTGGACCGATTCCTCCGGCATCCCCGGTCCGCCGAACTCAATCCGCCTCTTTTTCTCCATGGCCATTTGTTGTTGGCCGATGTTTTGCTCCG
>JAGVGV010000323.1 GCA_020056895.1 Deltaproteobacteria bacterium | reverse complement strand
ATTGGTGATCCTGGCCATGGGCGGGCACCCGGTCAAGGTGGGGCTTTCGCCCATACTGATCGATCTGATGGACCGGGGGGTTCTGTCCCTTTTGGCCGTCAACGGGTCCGTGATGGTTCATGATACCGAAACGGCCATGGCCGGGGCCACCAGCGAAGACGTGGCCGCCGTCCTGGGGTCGGGCGCCTTTGGAGTGACTCGGGAACCCAACGAACTCATCAACCGGGCCGCCCGTAAGGCCGCCGATACGGGATCGGGCCTGGGCCGGGCCGTGGGTGAAGCCCTTTTGGCCGGCGGATACCCTTTTCTGAGCGACAGCCTGTTCGCCAACGCCGCCGGGAGGGACATTTCCGTTACGGTTCACGTGGCCATGGGCACGGACGTGTACCACATCCATCCCGAAGCGGACGGCGCGGCCTTGGGCGCGGCCAGTCTGACCGATTTTCGCCTTTTCGCCGGCGCGGTGGCCCGGCTCGAAGGCGGAGTGTTCATCAATCTGGGGTCCGCCGTGGTGATGCCCGAAGTTTTTTTAAAGGCCGTGACTCTGGCCCGGAACCTGGGCCATTCGCTGAAAAACATCACCACCGTGAACATGGATTTCATCCGCCAGTACCGGCCGTCGGTCAATGTGGTGGGCCGGCCCACCCAGGATGGCGGCCGAGGTTTCCATCTGATCGGCCACCACGAAATCATGCTGCCTCTTTTGGCCGCCGCCGTCCTTGAAAAACTGGCCCGATGATGCTTACCTTTTAGTGGGGAACCCATTCGGTCCGGTCCCAAAGATCCACAAAGCCCCCCCCAGCGGCGGCGGGTTCGGTCCGATACAAGGAGACGATCACCATGCCTATTTATGAATATGGATGCAACCGGTGCCAGCACGAATTCGAAGAACTGGTCCGGTCCCAAACCGAAGAAGTGCGCTGCCCCAAATGCGACAGCCCCCAGGTAACTCGGCGCATGTCCGCCGCCAGCTTCAAGACCGGAAGCAAGTTTTCGAGCAGCCACGGGTCCTCCTGTTCGGGCTGTTCCAGTTCGAACTGCGGGTCCTGTCACTAAAGACCTGTTCCGCCCCCGCCGGTCCGAGGTCCCAAGGAACCCAACCGGAGCCGCGATCGCGGCCTAGGAGCCAGGCATCCGTTCCCTTCGGGATGGAATCAGCAATCATTCAAGGAAACGAATCCGTTATGGCCCTGCCCATCACCTTGCGCCTTGGCACCCGGTCCAGCGCCCTGGCCTTGACTCAGGCCGGCCAGATCCGCGACCGGCTGGAATCGGCCCATCCCGGCCTTCGGGTCGAGCTTGTTCATATTAAAACCCGGGGCGACAAGATTCTGGACGTCCCCCTGGCCAAGGTCGGCGGCAAGGGCTTGTTCGTCAAGGAGATCGAAGACGGTCTTTTGGAGGGCCGAGTCGACTTGGCGGTGCACAGCATGAAGGACGTGCCGGTGGACCTGCCCGAAGGGCTGTTCATCGCCGCCGTGCCCATCCGTGAAGACCACCGTGATGTCTTGATCTCGAAGGACGGCCGGGGTCTCGATGAATTGGCGCCCGGCGCCCGGGTGGGGACCAGCAGCCTTAGAAGGCAGGCCCAGCTATTGGCTCGGCGACAGGACCTGGACATCCTGATGCTTCGAGGCAATCTGGATACGCGGTTGAGGAAACTGGCCGAAGGCGGGTACGATGCCATCGTGGTGGCGGCGGCCGGGCTTTCGCGCATGGGGTTGTTGGGCCGGGCCACCCAGTTTCTGGACCCCGGGATCATGCTGCCGGCCATTGGCCAGGGCGCCTTGGGCATTGAAGCCCGGCGGAACGACCCCGTAACCGTGCCCCTCCTGGCCGTGCTCCATCATCCCGAAACGGCTGTGGCCGTGG
This sequence comes from Deltaproteobacteria bacterium, assembly GCA_020056895.1. GTDB lineage: Bacteria > Desulfobacterota > Desulfarculia > Adiutricales > JAGVGV01 > JAGVGV01. Next base: position 1,969 of record JAGVGV010000323.1, on the reverse strand, counting down.
CCGCCGAACGATCCTTTCTGGCCACCTTGGAAGGCGGCTGCCAGGTTCCCTTGGCCGCCTGGGCCTGTTTGGACGGCGATCATCTCCGCGTTCGGGGATTGGTGGCCGATCCCGAAGGCAACCGAGTGATCCAGGGCGAAGCCTCCGGTCCGGCCGACCAGGCCGAAACCCTGGGCCGCGATCTGGCCTTGGACCTTCTTCACCGAGGCGGCCGGGTCATACTGGACGAACTGTACCGGACGGTGGGCGAATGACGACAACCATGGGCAAGGTGTATCTGATCGGCGCCGGACCCGGCGACCCCGGGCTGTTAACGCTCAAGGCCGCCCGGATTCTGGGCCAGGCCGACGTGGTGGTGTACGATTTTCTGGCCAATCCGACCCTCCTGGCCCATGTCCGGGTCGACGCCCAGGTAATCTACGTAGGGAAAAAGGGCGGCGACCACACCCTGGCTCAATCGGGCATCAACGATCTTCTGGTCCGTTTGGCCGGCGAAGGCCGGATCGTGGCCCGGCTCAAAGGCGGCGATCCTTTTGTTTTCGGCCGGGGCGGGGAAGAGGCCGAAGACCTCGTGGCGGCCGGGATTCCCTTCGAAGTGGTTCCCGGAGTCAGTTCCGCCATAGCCGCGCCGGCCTACGCCGGGATTCCGGTCACCCACCGGTCCTTCACTTCCGGCGTGGGGTTCGTGACCGGCCACGAAGACCCCACCAAGCCCGAATCGTCGATAAACTGGGACAAAATCGCCACCGGTTTCGGGACGTTGGTCTTTTTGATGGGCGTTAAAAACCTGGACCATATCGCCTCGAAACTGATCGATGCCGGCCGCCCGCCGGATACTCCGGCCGCGCTCGTCCGCTGGGGCACAACACCGGAACAAACCACGCTCACCGCGCCTCTGGCCGACATGCCCGAAGCCGCGAAGAAAGCCGGATTCACCGCCCCGGCCGTTCTGGTGGTGGGCGATGTGGTTACGCTCAGAAAAACCCTGAACTGGTACGAAACCCTGCCGCTTTTCGGCCGGACCATCCTGGTCACCCGAACTCGGGAACAGGCCAGTGGTTTGGTGCGAAAGCTGGAAGACCTGGGCGCCCGCGTCATCGAATGCCCCACCATCCGGTTGGTTCCGCCCGAAGACTGGGCTCCGGTGGATCGGGCCATCGCCGGCCTTTCGTCCTTTGCCTGGCTGGTCCTGACCAGCCCCAACGGCGTGGACGCCTTTTTCCGGCGGCTGGCGGAAAAGGGTCTGGACGCCCGGGCGCTGGCTGGAATCCGGCTGGCGGCCATTGGCCCGGCCACGGCGGACAAGCTAAAGGAGAACGGCCTGAAGGCGGACCTTTTACCCACGCGCTTCGTGGCCGAAGGTCTGGTGGAAGCCTTGATCGAACAGGGCGTGGCCGGCCAAAACATCCTGTTGGCCCGGGCGGCCGAAGCCCGGGACGTGCTGCCCAAAGACCTGGCCGCGGCCGGAGCCCATGTCACGGAAGTCCCCTTGTATCAAACCCTTCCGCCGGACGGCCTGACCTTGGAGGCCCGGGAAGCTCTGGACAAGGGCGCCGTGGACCTGGTGACCTTTACCAGTTCGTCCACCGTTACCCATTTCGCGGCTCTGTTGGGTGAACGCGCGAAAGACGTGGCGGTCCGGGCGCCCGCCGCCGTCATCGGCCCCATCACCGCCCAAACCGCCCTGGAAGCCGGCTTCCGCCTGGCCGCCGAAGCGTCCGTCCATACCGTGGACGGCTTGGTGGCGGCCATTGTAAATAGTTGTCAGCCATCAGCGGTCAGCGGTCAGCTTTAGAGGAAGGAACGCGGGAAACAGCGATCAGCCGTCAGCTTTTCAGAAGAAGTGCTTGAAAAGAACCCCCTCACCCCGCCCTCTCCCCCAGGGGCTGCCATTTGGACACACTTGCCCCCGGGGGTCATGGCCCATCCCTGGGGGGCGAGCGGAAAAAGCGGTAGGCGGCGGTGATGT
>JAGVGV010000511.1 GCA_020056895.1 Deltaproteobacteria bacterium | reverse complement strand
GTACGGTTACGAAGCCGGCCTGTCCCTGGAAGTCAAACCGCCGCTCACGGTCTATCGTCCGGACGATCCCCAGGACTTCATCAAGTAAGGACGGAAGCGAGACATGGCCAAATACCTGAAAAAAAGCGATCTCGCGGGCTTCATCGGCTCCCTGGCCGGACAGTACCAGGTCCTGGGTCCCGTGGAAAAGGACGGCCGGGTCGTCTTCGCTCCGGCTGGAGCGGCCGACCTGAAGCTGGACTTCCAGAATTCACACACATCCCCGAAGGACCTCTTTTTCCCCCAGTCCGAACGGATGTTCCAGTTCACCCTGGACCCGAACAAGGAAGGGGCCTTTGTCCTCCAGGACGTGGACCTGGCTCCGGCCCCCCGGTTGGTGTTCGGGATGCGGCCTTGTGACGCCGCGGCCTTCTTCGTTCTGGACCGGGTGTTCAAGAACGACCAGTTCACCGACCCGTACTGGCAGGTGAAACGGGACGCCACCGTCATCATCGGCCTGGGGTGCAACCAGCCTTGTCCCACCTGTTTTTGCCCCAGCGTGGGGTACGGCCCCTTTCACGAGGACGGTCTGGACGCCATCGCCACGGACCTGGGGGATGGGTTTCTGATCAAGCCCCTGACTGAAAAGGGCCAAAAAGCCCTGGCCGGCGCCAAGGGGCTGACCGACCCCGAGGGCAAGATGGACGAAAAAGCCGCCGCCATCGCCGCCGCCGCCCAGGAATCCATCAAGAGCGAAGTTCCCACCCGGAACATCTACACTCGGACGGTAATGGAGCTCTTCAACGCCCCCCACTGGGACCGGGTGTTCGAATCCTGCCTCAACTGCGGCACCTGCACCTATGTCTGCCCCACCTGCCATTGCTTCGACATCCAGGACGAAGTGACTTCGGCCAAGGATGGCGACCGGGTGCGGAACTGGGACACCTGTATGTCCTGGCTCTTCACCATCCACGGCACCGGCCACAACCCCCGGCCGGGCAAGAAGGAACGAGTGCGCCAGCGTTTCATGCACAAATTCAAGTACATCCCCATGAAGCGGGGCGGTCTGATCGGCTGCGTGGGGTGCGGACGCTGCGTGAACCTGTGTCCGGTCAACATCGACGTCCGGGACGTGGTCCGGGACATGAACGCCTGAGCGAAAAGAGGGAACGGCCGTGCACAATCCGTATAAACCCTACCCGGTCCGCGTGGATAAAATCCTGGTGGAAACCGAGGACAAGAATCTTCGGACCTTCAAGTTCGTTTTCCTCAACCCCGAGGACGAACAGGCCTTCGCCTACACGCCGGGACAGTTCGCCGAACTGTCCGTCCCGGGCGTGGGTGAAATCCCCATCGGTATCGCCTCGTCGCCCACCGAAAAAGGGTTCGTCCTTTTTACCGTCAACAAGGTCGGCGCCGTCACCACCTTCATGCACAACATGAAGGAAGGCGACATCATGGGCATCCGGGGTCCCTTGGGGAACTCGTATCCCATGAAGGACCTGGAAGGCAAAAACCTGGTGATCATCGCCGGCGGTTTCGCCGTCACCACCCTTCGGTCCACCATCACCTGGATGCTGGACCCGGCCCACCGCGATAAGTACGGCCGGATCACCTTCATCTACGGCGCACGGACTCCGGGCATGCTTCTGTACCGCGAGGAATGGTCGGCCTGGCAGAAACGGGACGACATCGACGCCATCATCACCGTGGACCGGGAATTTCCGGGCTGGGACGGCCGGGTGGGCTTCGTTCCGACGGTCACGGAACAGGTGGCGCCGTCGCCGGATAACACCGCGGCTCTGGTCTGCGGCCCGCCGATCATGATCAAGTTCACCCAGCCGGTCCTGGAAAAACTGGGCTTTTCCGAAGACCAGATCATCATGAGCCTGGAAAACCGGATGAAATGCGGCATTGGCATCTGCGGCCGGTGCAACGTGGGTCCGGAATACGTCTGCAAGGACGGCCCGGTCTTCACTCTGGCTCAACTCAACCGTATGCCCAAGGAATACTAGACCCGACGGAAAAACGACCGGCATCGACCAATCCCGGTCCAATCGATCGAACCTCAAAGGGGCGACGCGCAAGCGCCGTCCCTTTGGCGTTTTCGGGGGATATGGTTTTCCGATATCCGGTGAGCCAAAGAAAAAGGAAACAAAAGCCTTCCCTCGAACCGGATGGATCACTCGATTTGGAGGGAATCTAACCGGAGTGGTATAATGTCATGAAAGATTGCTGGCTCGTTTCCATGAAAGGACCTTGGGAGCCGGGAGGAAAATCGCCATGCGTGAATTGGCCTATACGGTTGTTTTCGACAAGAATGAAAAGGGCGGATACACCATTACCGTACCGGCTTTACCCGGATTGGTCTCTGAAGGAGCCGATCTTCAGGAAGCCAAGGAAATGGCGAAAGAAGCCATTGCCTGCTATCTGGAAGGGTTGATTGCGGACGGCGAAAGCATTCCTATTGAAAAAGAAGTGCTCCACGAAACACTTCGTGTCGCGGTGGGTTGATCATTGGCCCCGCCCCTACCCATCCTTACAGCTCGGGAGGTAATCGGAGTTCTAGAGCGGGCGGGTTTCAAGACCCATCACCAGAAAGGCAGCCACGTTCATTTACGCCACCCCCAGAAACCCCATTTGCGCATCGTGGTTCCCTACCACAACCGCGACTTGGCGCCCAAGACGCTGAAGACCATTATCGTTCAGGCGGAGATGTCCTTGGAAGAATTCCTGTCATGGATGTGATCCGAGGGAATGGGCTCTATCCGGGGGATTCACGAAAAGACGAGATCGGGTTTTTATGGCGTATTGTGATGAATAAACAATAAATCCAAATTGTTGACGCAAACGGACCGACTATTACGGCCCGCCTGCGTCAAGTGTAAACAGATCCCCTCATCAGGCTGATTGGCGCGAGAGGTTCGGGAACCTTTGAGTTACCGCCGGTACCCACCCCCCAGGTGGCCGAAGTATTGGATGTCGTACACATTCACGCCGTCGGACGTGCGGTACCGCGATCCGCCATACGTCGGCAGGGGGGGGATGTATTCATGGCGCGTGCCTCCCACGGAGGCGAAAGACGAGATCGGCAGCACTTGGCCGTCCGCCGTTTGCCGCTGGCGGCTCGTTTCCGCGCCATAGAGTTTCGAGGTATCGTGCCACTTCTTCACACGGTACTCATCGAAAAGTTCGGCCTGGGTTTTTTTGACGGGCACGACATGCTTTTCGAATTCACCGGTTTCGCCAAACCCCGACGACCGGGCCGGAGCGGTTGCGGCGGCCGCGGAGGGGACACCCGGGACACCCGATGAGGCGCCGGCGCCCGTAGTCCCCGTGGTCGAGCCGATTTGGGTGATGGATATGGGCTGAGGTGTTGTTCCGGTCGTACTCGTCGTGGAAGGAAGGACGCCGGTGGTGATGGATACGGTTGGTTCCTGCGCCCATGATTCCACGGCCGAAAGGCCGACCGCCAAGGCCGCGATCATCCCAAGCATTCCGCCCAACAAGAACAAACGACGCAACATGGCTCGCCTCCATGCTTAATATGCATAGGTTATTGAAAAAAATCAAAAAACGCCCGCGGTTGGGAAGGGTGTCCGTTCCCCTTCCTTATTCCCAGGGTTTATTTTATGGGTTAATGGTCAGAAAATCAAGAGATTAGGATTTTGGGTCGACGGTTTGGCCGGCCGGGCCGGCCGTTTCCTCCTCTTCCACGTCTTGAATCCGGGGACCCATCAAGTCGTCGCCGTGATGGATATCGATCCCCTTACGTTTCAGCCACCAGCGCCGCAAGGGCGAAATGCTGGTGGGGCCGGCTCCGGGCGCGCCGAATACGCTATACGCCATGGAGCAAAGGACCGGGACCACCACCAGGGTCAGCAGAGTGGCCACGCCCAGGCCGAAGATTACGGCGATGGCCATGGGGCTCCACCACTGGGACGATTCGGATCCGATTTCGAGGATCGGCGACAAACGTTGGACGGCCAACCCGAAATCGGCGCTCAAAAGG
>JAGVGV010000326.1 GCA_020056895.1 Deltaproteobacteria bacterium | reverse complement strand
CCATACCCCTCTTCGGCATGGGCGGGGCCTTGGAATTCAAAACCGTGGAACTGACTCCGACCAGGGCCGGGCTGGATGTGACCCGCTGCAAGTATGCCGAAATGTATCGCGAACACGGTCTGGAGGATTTCGGTTTCCTGCTCTCCTGCGGCCGGGATTTCTCCCTGTTCGAGGGCTTCAACCCGAACATTAAATTCACCAGGACCAAGACCATCATGGAAGGCGCGGATTGTTGCGACTTCCGTTTAGCGGTGGATGACTGAACCGTCCGCCGGGGGAGTGCGCGTCGTCCCGCGGGTAAAACCTAGTGACAAGTCATGTGTTACCTGTCGGCCGGCGTTCAGCCGCTCTGGGTTATAGCAACCACTTATGCCGACACTTGAAGTGTGACTTGTCACTAGGTGCGGCATGGCGCGTCGGCGTGCCGGCCGCACTCAAGTAACCAGGCCTGTGGGGCTCATCCGCCGGGTAGCGGAAAAATAGGGAACGAACACCAACCACCCGGCGGTTAGCCGGGGTGTAACGAAGGTATTACAAGGAGCATCCATGCACGGTGAAACAGGTTTGCTGAAAAAATTGACCATGGTTGGTCCGGCGGCGATTCTGGTGGCTTCATCCATGGGGCCGGGTACGGTGGCTTCCTGCATTATGGGCGGCTCCCATCTTGGTTATAAAATTCTCTGGATGGTGGTAGCCAGTGGGTTTCTCGGCGCCGTCGTGGCCCTGATCGGCGGCAAGGTCTACGCTGTCACCGGCAAGACAGGCTTTCAGGTGATTCGTGACTATACCCATCCTTATTTTGCCTACCCCCTGTTTGCCTGGATGGCCCTGGCCGGATATTTCGTCATTACCATCGAAGGCAAACTGCTGGGGCACACCGTGTCATTGATGCTGCCCAACCTTGAGGGGATCATGAACACGGTGATTGTTCCAGTGATCATCCTGGCCGCAGCCGTCATATTCTCATTCGGGTTCAAGTGGGTGGTATTTCTCTGTTCCGTGATGACCACGGGCATGGCCCTGTTGTTTTTGATCAACCTGTTTGTAGTGGATATTTCCTTCTCCCAGGCTGCCATGGGCATGGTTCCCTTTGTTCCGTTTGATAAAACCGGGTTGCTGGCCTTTGGCGGGATCATGGGCGGATCGGCGGTCGGCACAGTGGCCCTGGCCTATTCCTACCTGGTTCGCAACAAAGGCTGGGACAGCCCGGAATATATTCCGCGCATGAAACTGGACCAGATTTTCTTTTATGGCGTTCTGTTCGGAATATTCAGTGTGGGTATTTATATAACCGGGGCGGCCGTGCTGCATCCACAGGGTATCGAGGTAAATTCCGCCATTGACGCGGCCAAGGGCCTGGAGCCTCTGGTGGGCAGCCTTTCCAAGTGGCTGTTCCTCCTGGGTCTGTTCGGGGCCATATTTTCTACCCTGGGGGCCCTGGCCACCATCATGTGCTACATGGTGGCGGACATGGTCGGCCTGCCACCGGACCTGAACAACTTAAAATTCAAAATCCTGCTGTTTGGCAGCATCCTGGTAGGCGCCCTGGGACCGTTCTTGAGCGGGCTGCCGGCCATGAAGTACATGGTCCTGGCCATGGTGGTCTTCCTGCTGGCCGGACCGGCGGTCATCCTGGTTTACCTGATCGTGGGCAACAGGAAATCGATCATGGGTGAGTATACCAACTCCCGGTGGTTCAACCTCGGCTTGATAATCGCTTTCATACTGAATTGCGTGGGCTCGGTGTCCGCGGTGATGCAATAAACGGAGTAGATCATGGGCATTATGGATAGAACCATAGTCAAGGTGTTTCAGGAAAAGGTCCTGGCCAACGGGGACAGCGTTTTTGTGAAACGTTTTAAGGGCGGCCAATGGCAGGACATCACTTGGCGGCAATACGGGGAAACGGTCGAAATCATGGCCTCAGCCTTGCTGGAATTGGGGATTACAAAGGGCTCCCGGGTCTGCATCATGTCTTCGACCTGTGCCGAGTGGGGCATGGCTGATCTGGCCATAATGTCCATCGGCGCCCTCACCGGGGCCATATATCCCACTCTATTGGCCGGGGACGCATCCTACATCGTCAAGGATTTGGAGGCTCGGGTGGTTTTTGTCGAAGGCGCCTTCCAAAGAAACGAATTACTGAAGGCCAAGGACCTCATGCCCAGCCTAGAGCACCTAATCGTGTTTAACAATGATACGGATGATCGCCCCCTCTGCGTGAAGATGGACGATTTTTTGGAGTTGGGCGTCCAAGCCCGCGACCGCCGTGGTCAGGCTTTTTACGACACCATTGCCGGTCTGACCCATCAGGACCCGGCCACGGTAATTTACACCAGCGGGACCACCGGCACACCCAAGGGCGCGCTGCACAATCACGGGGCCATCATGTATACGGCGGCCCTGGAAACATACCCCTTGGAACCGGGCTTGCTTGATTTGTCCTATCTGCCCATGGCCCATGTTTTTGAACGGTTTGGAGGTTTCTTTCCTCACTTGTATCGCGGCGACATGGTCATTGGGTATTTTCGCGGCGACATGCAGGGGCTTTTGGGTGATTTTCAGGAACTCAAACCCAATATGAATCGAACCGCCCCCCGACTCCTGGAAAAGGTTTACAGCGGCATCATGAACATGGCGGCTTCCGGAGGGGCCCGGGCCAAGGCCGGTTTCGATCGGGCCTTAAGCCTGGCCAAGTTCATTCGTGTCAACCAGGACCTGTTGGGGATCGAGGCGGGACAGGAGAACCGGCGGGCTTTCGAAGCCATGATGGCCGATGATCCCTTTGCCGCCGTTCATCGGCTTTTTGGCGGCCGTATGAAGTTTTTCTATGGCGGCGGAGCAGCCATTCCCAGGGAAGTTACGGAATTCTTTTTTGCCGCGGGTCTGCCTGTATACGAATTGTACGGCACGACCGAGACCATCGGGACCATCACCAATTATCCGGGCCGCGTCAAGCCGGGGACGGTTGGAGTTCCATTTCCCCAGGGCCACTGGCCCGGTGCGCCTAGCGAAACCCGTTTGGCGGCGGATGGTGAAATTGAAAACCGGGGGCCCAACGTAATGGCGGCCTACTTGAACCAACCCGATGAAACGGCGGCAGCCTTGACCGCGGACGGGTGGTTCAAATCGGGCGACCTTGGGGCCATGGACCAGGACGGTTTTATCACTATTACCGGACGTAAAAAGGATATTATCGTCACCTCCAACGGAAAGAACATTGCCCCTCAAAAGATTGAAAACCACATCAAGGAAAGCGGCTGTTTTTCCCAGGTCCTGGTTTACGGTGACGGCAGGAAATACCTGACTGCCTTGTTGACCCTCGATCCGGGCGCAATTACAAGTCTGGCCGCAAAGTTGGACATCGATTTGCCCAGGGGCGCATCGGCCGGCGAGCAGTATTCCTTGGTCGCGGGAAGTGTTAAAATCAGGGATTTCGTCAAATCGGTGGTGGAGGAACGTAATCAAGGGCTGTTCAAGCAGGAAAAAATAGTGGATTTTCTGCTCCTGGAACGCGACCTGACCATTGAAGAAGATGAAATAACTCCGACCATGAAAATAAAAAAACGAATTGTTGCCAAGCGTTTCGCGAAACGCTTGGATGCCCTTTACGAGTAGCCCGGACGAACCCAGGAACTGTACCGGATAGGTGGAGGTGCGCCGACCCGCGGCCTGTGAAGGGCCCAGCGCCGTTTTCAAGAAGTCGGTGTGAGGAAAAGCAATGGAAGGAAAAAAGGAGCCGATGGTCGAAACACGCAAGGTCCGTTATGAAGTGGAAAACGAAATCGCCCTGGTAACTTTGGATAACCCGCCATTCAACACCTACACCTTCTCGATGATGGCCGATTTCGAGACATCGTTTAAGGAACTTCATGGAGCCAGGTTACGGGCGGTGGTGGTCACCGGAGTCGGGAAGGTGTTTCAGGGTGGCGCTGACATAAATATCTTTCTGGAAGCTAAAACAGCCGGGGACGGTTACCGGTTTGTGGCCAGAGTTCAGGAGATGCTGAACCTTGTGGCCGAGTTGGAATGCCCGGTAATCGCCGCGGTCAACGGCCTTGCTCTGGGCGGCGGCACGGAATTGGCCCTGGCCTGTGACATCCGTATTGCCTCGGAATCCGCCACCTTCGGCCTGCCGGAAGTCAAGTTGGGAATAATCCCGGGAGCTGGTGGAACCCAACGCGCTCCCCGGTTGCTGGGGCCCGGCCGGGCCAAAAGGCTCATTTACTCGGGTGAAGTAATTGGCGCCGCCGAAGCGTATCGACTGGGTCTGGTGGACCGTATCGTGGCTCCTGACCTTCTGATGGAGGAAAGCATGGGTCTGGCGGACCGGATAGCAGAGCGTAGCCCGGCCGCGGTGCGGGCCGCAAAAAAGTCGATCAATGAAGGGCTGGATGTTTCCCTGGCCGAAGGACTGCTGATTGAACGCCAATGTCTCGCCCAATTGGCGGAGAACGGTGAAATGGCGGAGGGCGCCAAGGCGTTCTTGGAAAAGCGAAGGCCGGTTTTCACCAAATGAGGCCTCGGCAAAAGGCTCTCTCTGGCCCGATCTCTATCCGCCAGGGGCGGACAAGCATCAGGATCGAATCGCGGTCCTCGAAATACCGGAAGTGCTCCCGTGGATGCGATTCCCCGCTTTCCTCGACCGCGGGCCATATTCGACATTTTGCGGGAGCCTCCAAATAATTTCGACGACGGAATTCAAGGCGATTGGACGTTAAGGAGACTGAGACCATGAACAACACTGATCCACTCATGACCATTATGACCGGGCGGCAGCGTCCGCGGCGCCTCCTTATTCTGATGGCCTTTCTGGCCTTTCCAGTAACCATGTTCTATTTTTCGCCGGCCATGATTTTCAAGGGCGTACGCCAGGGTATCGTCCCCGGCAGCCTACTCGTTTTTTTCATGCTTTTTCTGACCGCCCTTACCCAGATGGCCATCCGTGTTAGTTTCCAGAAGGCTGGAGGTGTTATTCAAACCCCATTTGCCGTTCTCGGCCAGAAGGAGGCCTAGTCATGTCCGAAGCCGTTGAATTGCTTTCCCAGTACCTCGGTATCGACACCACCAACCCGCCCGGCCGCGAGGACCGAGGGGTGGAATTCCTGGCCCGGATTCTGGACCGGGAAGGAATAGCCTACCGGACCTACGAACCGCGGCCGGGCCGGGCCTCGCTACGGGCTGAAATACCCGGCTCCGGGGAAAGGCCGCCCCTGATCCTTCTCAACCATATTGACGTGGCGCCGGCCGATCCGGCGGAGTGGTCTTTCGATCCCTTTGGCGGCGAGGTCAAGGACGGGTTTGTCCACGGCCGCGGCGCCCTGGACATGAAGGGCCAGGGCATCATGGAACTGATGGCCGTGCTGAATTTGAAAAGGCAGGGGCTCAAGCCCAACCGGGACCTGGTGTTTTTGGCCGTGGCCGACGAGGAGATGGGCGGCGCCTGGGGAGCCAAATGGCTGTTGGAGCATCATCCCGAGGATTTCAAGGCCGGCCTGGTGCTCAACGAGGGGGGATACGTGGTCAAGGGGCTGTTGCCGGACCGTCCGGTGGCCATGATTTCCGCGGCGGAAAAGGGTATCTGCTGGCTCAAACTGACCCGCACCGGCCCTCCGGGTCATGGTTCCCTGCCCCACGGTGACAATGCCCTGGAAAAGCTGACCCAGGCCCTGGCCCGCCTGATGGCTCAGGACGACCCGCTTACGGTCACCCCCATTGTGGCAGAATATTTTCGGCGTCTGGGCCGGAGTTGGAGTTTTCTCGGCCCATACCTCGAGGATGGCCGACCGGAGACCCTGGTCAACATCATCAGCCAATCCGGGCTGACAGCGTTGCCCCAGGTCTCGGCCTTGCTCAAGAACACCCACAGCCTGACCGTGATGAAGTCCGGTGATAAATCCAATGTCATACCCAGCCGGGCCGAAGCCCATCTGGACGTCCGCCTTTTGCCGGGACGCCGGGCCGAAGACGAAATCGCCCACCTCCGGGAACGACTCGGGGACCAAGGCATTGCAATCGAACCCCTGGCCGTGACCGAATCGACCCAGTCCATCTGGGACGGCGGCGATTTTCCAACTCTGGCCGATCTGATGCAAAAGGCATTCCCCGAGGCCCTGGTGGCCCCATCCCTGGTATTCGGGGCTTCGGATTCCCGGTTTTTCAGACACCAGGGCGTCCCGTCCTACGGACTTTGCCCGGTTTTGATAGACATGGCCGATGTGAAAATGGTGCACGGGTTGGATGAAAAGATTTCCGTGGAAAACGTGGAACAGGGCGCCCAGTACTTTGCGGACCTGGTCCAGGCCCTCTGTCGAACCTAACCACCCAAACCAGCCCACCGGCCGGGGAGGCTCACCGACCTGGCCCGGGCTGTTGACTATCAAGGAGCACCAGGCCATGGCCTATACCGTGAAAGACATTCTCAAGATACAGGTGGCTCCGGCCCTGGGTTGCACCGAGCCGGCCGCGGTGGCCCTGGCCGCGGCCGCGGCGGCCTCCGTTCTGCCGTCCCGGGAAGTGGATTCCGTGGAAGTCTGGCTGGATCCCAACGTGTATAAGAACGGCCTGGCCGCGGCCATTCCCGGCACAGCCGGCCTGACCGGCCTGGACAGGGCCGCGGCCCTGGGGGCTTTGGGTGGAGACCCCAGGTTGCGTTTGGAGGTTCTGGAGCCCATTGATGACCAGGCCGTGGCCCGGGCCATGGAATTTGTCAAGGCCGGCCGGGTCGAGGTTCATCTTTTGGAAGACAAGCAAGGTTTGTACGTCTGCTGCCGGGCCAAAAGCGGACCGGACCTGGCGGAGGTGGTCATTGAAACCATGCATGACCGTATCGTTTCCATCCGCCTGAACAACGAACCCGTGACCGGGCATCCGCTGCTGGCCGGGGGAGAAGCCGACGGTAACGGCCGCTCCGACCTGGAAGCCTGGCTGCGCACCCTGCCGGTAAGCCGGCTTCTGGAGTTTATCGACGACCTGGACGAGGAGGACCTAGCCTTCTTGGAGGAAGGGGTGCAGGTGAACCTGAGGCTGGCGGAATACGGCCTGAAATACGGTCCCGGCTTGGGCGTAGGCCGCACCCTGGAGCGGCTGGCCCGGCAGCGCTTGATCCAGCGAGACATGATGCTGGCGGCGCGCATGTTG
>JAGVGV010000627.1 GCA_020056895.1 Deltaproteobacteria bacterium | reverse complement strand
GGGCCGCTCAGCCACCAGCTTTTTGTTTTCGTCCAAGGACAGCCCCAGGCAGTCCATGGCCAACCCCACGCCCAAACGGGCGGCCAGACGGGCCGCCAGGTCCTTGCCCTGCACCGAAGCGGGCAGCAACAGCACGGCGGCGCCGTTGTCCCGAGCCAGCTTGGCGATCACTTTGGCGTACGCCGCCGGTTCGTATTCCTTGAGCCGGGCGTCTTCCACCACGAACACCTTGTCCGCGCCGTACGGAGCCAGTTTTTCCGCCAGGGGAGCCACGCCGGCGCCCACCAGAACACCGGTCACGGCCGCGCCGGCTTCATCCGCCAAACGGCGGGCCGCGCTGGCCGCTTCGAAGGAAACCTTGCGCAGTTCGCCATCACGCGCCTCGGCGACAAACCAGATACCTTGAGCCATGGGTCGTTCTCCTTTCCTTCCGGGGCCTTAGATGACCTTGGCTTCCTGGCGCAGCAGGCGAACCAGTTCGGCGGCTTTTTCCTGTACGGTTTCCCCCTGGATGATCTTGCCGGCGGCCCGTCGGGGCGGCGGGGTGATTTCCAGGACCTCGAGACGGCCGCCCAGGGTCACGCCCAGACCGGCGGGGTCCTTCTTTTCCAGGGGCTTCTTCTTGGCCTTCATGATGCCGGGCAGGCTGGCGTACCGGGGTTCGTTGAGCCCCTTCTGCGTGGTCATCAAGGCCGGCAGGCTCATTTCGTAGGACATGTTCTGGCCTTCCACCGGACGGACCACGACCACTTTTTTGGCCGCCTGATCCACGTCCACCTTCGTGGCCAGAGCCACGTGGGGAACGTCCAGAAGTTCGGCCAGCGCCGCGCCCACCTGAGCCTGGTCGTTGTCCACGGCCCGCTGACCGCAAAACACCATGTCGCAGGGGATGGCTTTGATGGCCGCGGCCAGAAGCTCGGCCGTGGTCAGAGGGTCGATGTCCGTGCTTTCGGTGTCCACGTGAATGGCCTTGTCGGCGCCCATGGCCAGGGCGGTCCGGAGGCTTTCCACCACGCGGGCGGGGCCAACGCTGACCACGGTCACGCTGCCGCCGCACTTTTCCTTGATCCGAAGGGCTTCTTCAACCCCAAATTCGCAGTAGGGGTTCATTACGTACTTGATGTCGGCACGGTCAATGGACTTCTTGTCCGCGCCCACCTTGATCTGGGTTTCCGTATCCGGAACCTGCTTCAAACAAGCGACGATCTCCACGACGTCCTCCTTTTGGTTTCCCTAGGCCGCCCAGCCGGTATCGCCGCCGGGACCCCCTAAGCCAGGGGCCGCCTCGCTGGTCGAGGGCTCCCCGGGGGGGCTCAGGCCGCGATGCCTCTGATGAAAAACTCGGAAATCTGCTCCGCGGCGGTGTTTATACTGTATTTTCTTTTTGATGACAACACCCAGAAGCGGCTCATCTCGTCCAGGGCGCCAAAAAGAGCCCGTTTGACCACGCCCGGTTCCACGTCCGCCCGAATCATGCCCTTGGCCTGGCCTTCGCGGACAATCTCGCCGATGATGTCCAGGTATTCGAAAAATTTATCGTTTTTATATTCTTTCATGAACTTGGTGGACTGCCGCAGTTCCACCTGGATCACTTCAGCCATGTCCTTGTCATTTTCGATCAAGGCCAGATGAGCCCGGGCGAAGCACCGCAGTTTTTCCAGAGGATCGTTGGTCCGGCTCACGGCTTCGCGCACCGTTTCGATAACGGTTTTCATGCCCTCTTCAAACAAGCTGATGAGGATATCGTCCTTGTTTTGGAAGTATAGGTAGATGGTGCCGTCGGCCACGCCGGCTTCCCGGGCGATTTCAGACACCCGGGCGTTGTAAAAGCCCTTGCGAGCGAAGACGCGGATGGCGGCTTCGAGGATGGCCCGATATTTTTCTGGTTTTTTTTGTTTGAGTGCGTTAAGGCTCATGCGAATCGTCGCGCCCCCGATCTTACTGAATGACGATTCATTCAATCGTCTGCTTGTACCAAACCCCCTCCCCTCTGTCAAGAAAATTCTCCCAAAATCCCGTACGTGGTCCGTCCGGGAGGGCCTTCGGTGAGCCGCCGCGTCGTGCGGAAATGCGCCGGTTTCACCCCGCGGGCGGTCATCGCCACGGGTTCAGCTTGAGCGCAAAGAATTCGATTGGCTTGAAAATGTATAATGAATCCGGTATGTTTTGTTCATATGTGAGCGCCGCGGGCGGGCCGCGGGCCGTCCGCTCGCGGATGCCGGCTCGTTCCGGAATACCGGCCATACTTCACCGGCGCCGGCCGAAAATAAACGGCGGCCAAGGGCCTCATTTTCGGC
The DNA here is from genome assembly GCA_020056895.1 of Deltaproteobacteria bacterium. Classification (GTDB taxonomy): domain Bacteria; phylum Desulfobacterota; class Desulfarculia; order Adiutricales; family JAGVGV01; genus JAGVGV01. Next base: position 3,571 of record JAGVGV010000627.1, on the reverse strand, counting down.
TTGACATCTTGAAAAACGGCCGCTACAGTCGGCGTTTACGTTATTGGAGGTTCGTCAGCATGTACGCGGTAATCAAGACGGGCGGCAAACAATACCGGGTCCAACCGGGGCAGACAGTCCGCGTGGAAAAGCTCGAAGGGAACATCGGCGATGAAATCGCTTTGACCGACGTTCTTCTCGTCGCGGACGGCGAAACGGTCAAGGTGGGCCGGCCCCTTCTGGCCGAAGCGGTGGTCAAGGCCAAGATCGTGGAACAGCACAAAAGCCGCAAAATCCTGGTTTTCAAAAAGAAGCGGCGCAAGGGCTATCACCATGCCCAGGGGCACCGCCAGCCATACACCGCCCTCAAGGTCCAGGAGATCCAGGCGTAAGGAGACAGGTTCATGGCACACAAAAAAGCGGGCGGCAGCAGCCGCAACGGGCGCGACACCGCCGGAAAGCGGATGGGCGTGAAGCGGTTCGCCGGCCAGAAGGTCACGGCGGGGAGCATCCTGGTCCGTCAGATCGGCACGGTTTTTCATCCGGGCGTCAACGTGGGCGTGGGACGGGATTTCACCCTGTTCGCCAAGATCGACGGCGTGGTGACCTTTGAACGGCTGGACCGCGACCGCCAAAAGATCAGCGTTTACGCGGTGTAACCTTTTGGATCGGGCCCAGCGCATGACGGTCCGGACCCAGCGAATACATCGGCGGCTCATTGTGGGACGTCGACCTTGTAACTGACCTTTCCCGGGAACGGACCGTTCCGTGGGGCGCGGCCGGACCGCGCCCTTTTTTATTGGCCCATGGCCTAACGCCCCGAAATCGATCCGTTCTTCCCTTTTATTCGGCGGCGGGCCAGAGGGAGAATGGTCCCCCGGCCTGGGGAAAGACCCACCGGCCTCGCCGCGATCATAAGGTTCCCATGAAATTCGTGGATCAGGCCACCATTTACGTACAATCCGGCCATGGCGGGCCCGGTTCGGTGAGCTTTCGGCGCGAAAAATTCGTTCCCAAGGGCGGCCCGGATGGCGGGGACGGAGGCCGGGGCGGGGACGTGGTGCTGGTGGCCGATTCCCAGAAGGACACGCTCTTTCGTTTCCATATGAACCAGCATTTCCAGGCCGAAAACGGCCGACCGGGTGAAGGCCGCCACCGGGAAGGCCGCCGGGGGTTGGACGTGGAAATTCCCGTTCCTCCGGGGACCGTGGTTCACGACGCCGAAACCGGGGACGTGCTTTGGGACTTGATCCGGCCGGGCGACCGCTACGTGGCGGCCCGCGGCGGGCGGGGGGGCAAGGGCAACGCCCATTTCACTTCATCCACCCATCGGACGCCTCGGATGGCCCAGCCCGGGGAACCGGGGGAATCCCTTCGGCTTCGGCTGGAACTAAAACTCTTGGCCGACGTGGGCCTGGTGGGGCTGCCCAATGCCGGCAAATCCACGCTGATCTCCCATCTTTCCGCCGCCCGGCCCAAGATCGCCGATTATCCCTTCACCACTCTGATTCCCAATCTGGGCGTGGTGGACGCGGGCGAAGGCCGGTCCTTCGTTCTGGCCGATATCCCCGGCCTGATCGCCGGCGCCAGCCAGGGAGCCGGCTTGGGCCACCGGTTTTTGCGCCACATTCAGCGGTGCCGGGTGCTGGTCCATCTGCTGGACGCCGGCCGGATCGATCCCGAAACCCCTCTGGCCGACTACCGGACCGTCACCGACGAATTGGAAGCCTTCGATAAAGGGCTCCTGGCCAAGGTCCAGGTGGTGGCGGTGAACAAGATGGACCTGGATGTCGGCCAAGCCGCCCACGAAGCCGTGACCCGGGCTCTGGAAGGCCGTCCGGTGTTCGCCATCAGCGGGGCTACGGGGTTTGGCCTGAAAGACCTCAAGTACGCCCTCTGGGGATTGCTCCAGGCTCTGCCCGTTCCCGCCGGGGACGAGGCCGATGCCGACGACGAGGAGGATTCCGATGACGTCTGACAGCCGCAAACGAAAGATGGACCTGGCGGGATACCGACGGAAGTATGTGACCCAGGCCCGCAGGATCGTGGTCAAGGTGGGCAGCGGCGTTTTGACGGCGGCGGATGGTTTGGATTCCCGCCTCATCGGCCGCCTGGCCGGTGAAGTTTCCGCCGTGAAGGCTCAGGGCCGGGAGGTCGTTCTGGTATCTTCCGGGGCCATCGCCGCCGGATTCCGTAAGATGGGCTTCCCCAAACGGCCCACCACGGTCCGGCAGCAACAGGCCTGCGCCGCCGTAGGGCAGGCGGGGCTGATGATGACCTGGGAAAAGGCTTTTGAACGCCGGGGGCACAAGGTGGCCCAGGTGCTTCTGACCGCCGAAGACCTGGCCAACCGCCAGCGGTATCTCAATTCCCGGAACACCCTTACCACGCTCATTGAATGGAACATCATCCCCATCATCAACGAAAACGACACGGTAGTGGTAGCGGAAATCAAATTCGGCGACAACGACACACTGGGCAGCCTGGTGGCCGGCCTGATCGAGGCCGACCTGTTCATCAACCTGACCGACCTGGACGGTCTGTACGACGCCGACCCCCGCCAGAATCCGGACGCCCGATTCCTCCCGCTGGTGGAAAACGTGGGCGCACGCGAAGAATCCATGGCCAGCGGCATTCCAGGGTCCCTTGGCGCCGGCGGGATGTACACCAAAATCCTGGCCGCCCGGCGGCTGGCCCGGCACGGCGTGGCCTCCATCATCGCCGGAGGAAGCCAGAGCGCGCCGCTGACCCGCATTCTTTCCGGGGAACCCTTGGGCACCCTGTTCCTGCCCCGGACCCGACCCCTGAAAAGCCGCAAGCATTGGCTGGCCTTCACCGCCAAACCCCGAGGCCGGCTGGTGGTGGACGAAGGCGCCCGCCAGGCCTTGCTGGAAAAAGGAAAAAGCCTGCTGCCTTCGGGCGTGGTGGAGGTGGTGGACCGGTTTTCCGAAGGGGATCCCGTTCAGGTGGTGGACTTGGAAGGCCGGGTGGTGGCCGTGGGGCTGACCAATTATTCTTCGGACGAACTCAGACTCCTGGCCGGCTGCCATACCCGCGAGATCGAAACGCGGTTGGGGTACCGCCATTCGGACGAAATCATCCATCGGGACAATATGGTGGTGGGGGACGATCTTCGGGCCTGAGGACGGTCCGAACCGTTCCTGATTGGGTTCCAAGGGCCGTTAGGGGCGTCCGGCCGGTCGCCCCCGCCGTCAAACGGCGATCAGGTCTACGTTTTAATCCTCCGAAGCCGCGCCCTTGTCGATCCGGACCAGAAGGTCCGAGGCTTCCTTGAAATCCGGGTTCAGCTTGACGGCTTTTTTCAGGGCCAGGGCCGCCCGGTCCTTATCTCCATTGCCCAAGTACGCCCGGGCCAGGTTGTAATACAGGTTTTCCTCTTCCGGGTCGATGGACAAGGCCTTCATGTACAGGGCAATGGCGTCCACGAACTTTTTCTGGCGCCGGAAGGCGATGCCCAGGCGGTTATACACATAAATGTTTTCGGGATTGTTCTGAATGGAAACCTTGAAGGCTTTTTCCGCTTCCTGAGCCAACCCATGGGTAAGATACGCCTCGCCGATGGCGGTCATCC
>JAGVGV010000018.1 GCA_020056895.1 Deltaproteobacteria bacterium | reverse complement strand
TTACCGGCAAATACCAGGCGCTTCCCGAAACAACGGACCATGGAAAAGCGGACCCTCCCTTCCGCCTTCTATAGCCGGTTCCCTTGAATCGCCGGCTTCTTTATGGTAATATTTCAGTCAGACTTACCGTTTCCCACAAAAAATCCACACCCAAGGCGCCAAAGCAAGGCGTCGCGGCCTGGAGCGCCAAAATGGCCGACCCCACCCCAGCGAAAATCATCATCGTTGAAGACGAGGTCCTCATCGCCGATGACCTGGCAGCACGCCTCACCGCCTTGGGCTACCAGGTGTGCGGGGCCGCGGCCGCCTCGGGCCAGGCGCTTGAAATGGTTGAACGATACCGGCCCGACCTGGTCATGATGGACATTTTGCTCCAAGGGGAAACGGACGGCATCGACACGGCCGCGGCGATCCGGGATCAATGGGGCATCCCGGTGGTTTTCCTGACCGCGTACGCGGATGCCGAGCGTTTGGAACGGGCGAAACTGACCTATCCGTTTGGTTACATCCTGAAACCCTTCCAGGAACGGGACCTGAAGATCACCACCGAAATGGCCTTGTATGTGGCCAAGGTGGATGGGGAAAGGAGAAAAGCCGAGGAAGCGCTGAGAGACAGCGAAGAGCGTTTCCGAAGCCTTTTCGAACAGGCCGGGGAAGGGATTCTTTTGACCGACACGTGGGGGCATATCGCCAATGTCAACCGCAAAGCCTTGGAAATATTGGGCTATTCACGGCGGGATTTTCTTGGGCTGAGCGCCGCCGACCTGATTCATCCCGATGACTTGAAGACAACCCCCGTCGAAACAATCCGCCGGCGGGCGATGGAAGGTTCGCTGGTCAGTCTGGAACGGAGGTTCCGAACCGCTACCGGCCGGTATATTCCGGTGGAGGTCACGGTCAGCTTCGTGCCGAACGCCGGCCTTCACCAGGTGTTTTTTCATGACATTACCGACCGCAAGCGGGCCGAGGAAGCGCTGAGGGAAACCGAAGCCCGTTTGCGAACCCTTAGTGACAATCTCCCGAATGGCTTGGTGTACCAAATCGATTCCGGTCTGGATGGGCAGCAACGTACCTTCTCCTATATCAGCGCCGGAGTTGAACAGTTGCACGGCATAACCGCCTCGGCCGCATTGAATGACGCGATGGCGATTTACGGCCAGGTTTTGGAAGAAGATCGGCTATTAGTCGCCGAACGCGAGGCCAAGGCCTTGGCGGAAATGTCTCCATTCAGCGTGGAAGCCCGCATTCGGCAGCCATCCGGCGAAACCCGCTGGCGCCTGTTCAATTCCGCGCCGCGCCGCCTGGCCAATAACCATTTGGTGTGGGACGGCATAGAAATTGATATTACCCACCGCAAACAATCCGAGGAAGCGTTGCGATCGAGCGAGTCGTGTTATCGGAAAGCTCAGGCCATCGGGCATGTGGGGAGTTGGGAATACAATATCCAAACCACCCGGTTCTAGGGGTCCGATGAAGCGAAAAGAATTTATGGCTTTTCGATGAATGAAGATACGTTCAGCACGGATGAGGTTGAAAAATGTATTCCGGAAAGGGAGCGAGTTCATCAGGCGTTGGTCGATCTCATTGAAAATGATAAAGAATACAATTTGGAATTTGACATCCTTACGAAAGATACAAAAACACGGAAAACCATCATTTCAATCGCCGAGCTCGAAAGGGATGAGGCGGGCCGGCCTTCGAAAATTACCGGTGTTATTCAGGATGTTACCGCACGCAAGCGAGCCGAGGAGGCGCTGCGGGAACTCAAGGAGTTTAACGAAAGCATCGTGCAGACCATGAACGAAGGAATCGTGCTGACGGACACGCATGGAATCGTGACCTTCGTCAACTCGGCTTTTTCGTCGCTGCTGGGGTACCAGGCCGAAGAACTGATCGGCCGCTCCTGGCTGGATATCGTTTCGCCGGACCATCATGCCGCGGCTCGGACCGCCGACGAGCGACGCGTAAGGGGCCAGGAAGATCGGTACGAACTCACTGTCCTCCGCAAGGACGGCTCGCCGCGTTCGGTTTCGGTCGGCGGCAACCCCAGGGTGGATTCGAAAACCGGCGAATTCATCGGCACAATGGGCGTATTGACGGATATTACCGAGCGAAAACGAGCGGATGAACAACAGGTGAAAAGCCACAACCTGCTTCGGAATCTGGCCCGCCTGGTGCCGGGGGTGATTTACCAGTACCGGTTGTATCCCGATGACCGTTCGGCTTTTCCTTATTCCAGCCCGGGCATGAACGACATTTACGAAGTAACCCCGGAAGAAGTTCAGGAAGATGCCACGCCGGTTTTCGGGCGGCTGCATCCCGAGGACCACGACCGGTTCGCCGCGGCCATTTACGAATCGGCCCGCACCTTGAACACGTTTTATTGTGAGTTCCGGGTCATCCTCCCCCGGCAGGGCCTTCGCTGGCGTTGGTCCCAGGCGCAGCCCGAGCGGACCGAGGATGGCGGCGCCCTCTGGCACGGCATTATCTCGGACATCACCGACCGGAAGCGCGTGGAAGAAGAAAACGCCAAGCTCCACGCCCAGCTCCAGCAGGCCGTAAAAATGGAAGCCGTCGGCACTCTGGCCGGAGGCATCGCCCATGATTTCAACAACCTGCTTCAAGCCATCACCGGACATACCCAAATAATACTGCTGGACAAGAAGAGCAATGATCCCGAGTATTCAAGCCTTAAGGCCATTCTGGATTCGGGAAACCGGGCCGTGGTTCTCATCCGGCAACTGCTCCAGTTCAGCCGCAAGTCGGCGCCGGAGCCTAGGCCGGTGAATCTGAACCGGGAAATTGAGCTGGCCCGCCGGATTCTGGAACGAACCGTTCCGA
>JAGVGV010000101.1 GCA_020056895.1 Deltaproteobacteria bacterium | reverse complement strand
TCCTGCCAGTGCGGCGGGCCAATTCGGTCATGTTCTGCGGGCCGTGAACCGCCAGGGCGTGGAGGATGGCCCCATGCGCCGGGTCCAGACCGTGGATGGATCGCCGGGCGAATTCGGCCTGAATGAACCGGTGCGCCCGGTCTTTCAAAAGGGAAGCGAGGAAGAGGATGTGTTCCGGATCGGCCATGGGGTTCCTTTCGTTCCGGAAGGATTTTATTCGATGTCGAACCAAATGTCCAAAAAAGAATGCATGGAAGGATAACCGTTACCATATAAAGCCTGGAGGTGGTTACGGGATGTAGGCCGTCGGGCCTGCGTCATGGATTGTGGTTTTCCGATTGCCTCTTTTTTTAGCCGTGCTATTGTAGATATAAATCTACAGTTGGAGATCGTCATGGAAACCCGAGAAGAAATCGAGCACAAAAGATACACCATCGCCCAAGACATGCTGGCCATCCGGTCCATGCGACGAGGAACGATCACCGAGCAATTTCTTAAAGCGAAGTCGAAAGGGGAACAGCCGCCAGTCTTGCGAGGACCGTATTATGTGTTTTCCCGGCGGGAGGGGCAACGCACCATCAGCGAACGCCTGACCACTCCCGCGCAGGTGGACCAAACTCGCCAGGATATCGCCGAATACAAAAAATTTCAGGACCTCTGCAAGGAGTTCGAAGCCCTGACCGAACGATTGGGCGTGTTGGAGCGCCAGGACAGGCCCACCCCGGAAAAAAAAGGGGGGAGTCGCCTCCCCCCGTGGTGAGATTCGCTGGTTCCCAAGCTCTAGCTTGGGAACCAGGATCGGAAGCTCTGGCTTCCCACCGCTTTTCCCCAGTATGTCAATATGTTACAATAAGCGATTAATGAAGCTGGAGCTTCGAAGCGGTGGGGTTCCCAAGCTAGAGCTTGGGAACCAGCATTGACAAGTTAGCGCTTAGACCCCGTAGTTGGTTTTGGGAACGGGCCAAACGCACCCATCAGCTCGGCGCCAGGTTACCGGCTCCGTTTCCATTCATACAGGGCGATCCCGGCGGCCAGGGCGGCGTTGAGCGATTCCACGCCCGGGGCCATGGGGATGGTCAGACGGGGAAGGTTTCCGGCCGATTCCGGCAGCCCCGGGCCTTCCAGACCCGGCGCCAGACCGAAGGATTCCGGGAAGTCATAACCGGCCAGGGGCGTTCCTCCGGCAGCCAAGGCCAACAGCCCCGGATGGCGGCCCGGCAGATCGGCCAGGGACGGCCCCTGGAACAGGGGCGCCTTGAAGATCGTGGGTCCCGCGGCCCGAAGGCTTTTGGGATGGTACGGATGGGCGGCTTCCTGAAGCAGCACCACCGGCACGCCAAAGGCCGCCGCCGTCCGGATCACCGCGCCCACGTTGGCCGGATCCTGGAAGGGAACGAACAGCGTGGCCCCGGGTCCCAGGGTTCCGTCCCATTCCGGAATGGGGTCCACCTTGAGCAATACCAAAGGAGCACCCGCGCCGAACCAGTCCAGTTCCGCGAACAATTCCGGCCGCAACCGGTAGATCGGGAAATTCGGCGGCGCCCCCACGTCGGCCGAGTCCGGGCCGGAATCCAATAGGGCCAGGCAGCGCTCGGGCGCTTCGGCCAGGACTTCCCGGACCTGCTTCAGGCCCGACATCAATGCCAGCCCATGTTTCCGGATGCTCCGGCCGTCGTCCAACGTCCGCCAGACCTTGAACCCGGGGTTCTGGCGGCTGGCCACGTCAGTGATATGATCCGTGGAAAAGCCCGGTTCGCGAACCGGCCCTTCCCCTATCCGGTCATAAATCACCAGCCGCCGGTGGTGTTCCGTGGTTCCAAGTTGGTAGGGCTGATCCGCCGCCAGGCTAAATTGAGTCCCCCATTCGGCGTCGGCCTCTTCCATCTCTTGATCCACCGACGGCCCTTTAAGGAAAAAAACCCGTCCGCCCTGGGGAAGAAAACCAGACACCCGTTCCAAGGTGGCGGCCACGGGTTCCAAATCCCGGGTGATCACCGCCGCCACCGGCCGGTCGAAATAGCCGGTCACCTTGTGGGGATACACCTGGATTCGCTCCAGCCCCAGTTCGGCGATTACTTCTTCCAGAAATTCCAGCCGGCGGCCTCGGCTTTCCGCCAGAATCATGTCCAGTTCCGGGGCCATGATCTTGATGGGAATCCCGGGAAAGCCGGCGCCGGTGCCAATATCCAATAGCGGCCCGGGCAGGTGAGCCATGATCGCGGGCAGAGCCGAATCCACGTAATGCTTCAGCACCAGAGCGTCGAACCGGTGGAGCCGGGTCAGGTCCAACTCTTCGTTTCGGGCTCGCAAGAGTTCGTGGAAGCGCCAGAACTGATCCCGCTGGCGGGCCGTGAGTTCAATCCCCGCGTCGATGAATAGTTCGGCCAGTGCATCCGGCCCCGGTTCGATGGCCGGTCCGCCGGTTTCCACGTCCGGTTGATCCACAACCAGGGATTCCACGGCCTGTTCATCAACCAGGGGTTCCGATACCTGGTCCCGGGAACGGGGCGGTCCATCGTGGTCCCGATCCCTGGGGGGCTTGGGCCGGTCATCCCGACGTTCGTCACGGTCGCGGAAGCGGGGGCCTCCGGAGTCCCGGTCCCGAGGGGGACGGTTCCGGTCGTC
>JAGVGV010000737.1 GCA_020056895.1 Deltaproteobacteria bacterium | reverse complement strand
CGTCCGGCCCGACGAGGTTTGGTTTTACATCTGGTTCGGCCTGGTTCTGTCGCTGTTCAATTCCATATGGATATTGTCGGTCAAGGTGAACGGCGCGGCCGTGGCCACGGTTCTGGCCTATAGTTCGGCGGGGTTCACGGCGGTTTTGGCCTGGAAGTTTTTTGATGAAAAACTGGGGGGGCATAAAATAACGGCCGTGATCTTGAGCCTGACCGGATGCATTCTGGTGACGGAAGCGTATCGCCCGGAGGTTTGGGCGCTGAACCCCTGGGGCATAGCCACCGGCATTCTTTCGGGCGTATCGTTCGCGGGGTACAACCTGATCGGCAAGGCGGCTTCGAAGCGGAACATCAACCCCTGGACGTCGATGTTCTATTCCTTCGCCTTCGGCGGGTTTTTCACGCTTTTGTATAATTTGATGCCCATGATTCCGGGGGCGGCGGGATCGCCGGCCGATCTGTTTCCCCACTTGCCCGTGAACGGCTGGATCGTTTTTCTGGTGCTGTCCATTCCCACCGTGCTGGGTTTTGGGCTGTACGTGATGTCCATGAACTACCTGCCGGTCAGCATCGTGAGCCTTTTGGCCACGTTGGAACCGGTCCTGACGGCCGTGCTGGCCTATATTCTGCTGGGTGAACGGATGACGCCGATCCAGATCGCGGGCGGCCTGACCATCCTGTCCGCCGTGGTGATCGTTCAGTTCGAGAGGCGGTGAGGGGGGAGCTACAAGGAGTTTTGTGATTGGTTCCTATTCTCAACTTTAGTACATTTAGGGCTGGTACCCAAGCCGGAGCCCCGGGAACCAGCCCGAAAGCGGGAACCCAGGTGTTACGGCAAGCAGTTCGACACCTCAATAGAAGACGACGGCATTATTCGGGTTTCAGGAACGAATTAGCCCGCTGAGGAAAAACCCTTAATTTTGCCGGCCCTGATAAAACCGGACGATGTTGCGTTCCTGGTAGGTATACGACCAGTGGACGTCCCGAAGGAAGCGGGACGCGGATTCGGGGTCGCCGGATCGGAGCTGTCCGATGAACCGGTCGTGTTCTTCGCAGTTGGATCGTTCCCATTCCACCAGGTAGGTTCGGCGGGGAAAATCGTACAGCCTCTGTTTCATGGGCATGATCAGACGGCTGATTTCCTGATTGCGGGAAAGCTTCAAATACACGTCGTGAAAAGCCAGGTTCCCCTGATAATAGGCTTCATAATTACCGGCGGCCAGGTCGTCGCGCATGGTCTGGTTCAGCGCTTCCAGTTCGGCGAAATGGCTTTCTTCGATCTTGGGGAACACATCGCGGACCACTCGGGCTTCCAAGGCGCCGATGATATCGTACGCGTTGTGGACGTCCTCCAGGGTCAGAGGGGCCACGCGGACGCCGCGGCGGGGGAGGATGGTCACGAAGCCTTCGGTTTCCAACCGGATCAAGGCGTCGCGCATGGGGGTTTTGCTGATGCCCAGAAGCTGGCTCAGTTCGGTGGGGTTGATGGTGGCGCCGGGAGGCAGACGGCCGGCCATCATCTCCTGGCGGAGAAAATGGTACACCTGCTCCCGGAGGGATACAACGTTCAGCATGATGACGCGGTCCTTACCACCGGGGGGATCGGAGGGCCCGAAGGCCCGCCGATCTCCCGGGAGTCCATTCGCTAAGTGATCGTGGATTAGACCACGCCCTGGTCGATCATGGCGTCGACCACCTTCAGGAAGCCGGTCACGTTGGCCCCGACCACGTAGTTGCCGGGTTTGCCCGCCTGTTCGGAGGCTTCAACGCAGGTTTTGTGAATGCTCTTCATGATCATGTGCAGCCGCTGGTCCACTTCTTCGCGAGTCCAGGCCAGCCGCATGCTGTTCTGAGTCATCTCGAGCCCGGAAACGGACACGCCGCCGGCGTTGGCCGCCTTGCCCGGGCCGTATAAGAGGCCGTGTTCGATGAACAGGTCCACGCCTTCCGGAATGGTGGGCATGTTCGCCCCTTCGGCCACCAGGTACACGCCGTTCTTGATGAGGTTCCGGGCGTCCTGGCCGTTGATTTCATTCTGCGTGGCGCAAGGAAAGGCGCAATTGGCCTTGTGGTCCCAGAGGGGATTATGTGTCATGTCCGGCCGGATTTCGGTATACACGGAGGTCTTGAACTTTTCGGAGTATTCCTTGATTCGGCCCCGGCGCACATTTTTCAACTGCTTGACGAAGGCCAGCTTTTCCCGGTCTAGCCCCGCGTCGTCATAAATGAAGCCGCTGGAATCGGACAAGGTGACCGGTTTGGCGCCCAGGTCCAACAGCTTTTCCACGGTATACTGGGCCACGTTGCCCGAACCGGAAACCAGGCAGGTTTTGCCTTCCAGAGTCTGGTTCCGGGTGGCCAGCATTTCGGAAGCGAAATACACGCAGCCGTACCCGGTGGCTTCGGGCCGGATCAAACTGCCGCCCCAGCCCAGGTTCTTGCCGGTCAGAACGCCCGTGAATTCGTTCCGGAGTTTCTTATACATGCCGAACAGATACCCGATCTCCCGTGCGCCGACGCCGATGTCGCCGGCGGGAACGTCGGTATTGGCGCCCACATGACGGAACAGTTCAGCCATGAAGCTCTGGCAGAACCGCATCACTTCCAGGTCGCTCTTGCCCTTGGGATCGAAATCCGATCCACCCTTGCCGCCGCCCATGGGCAGCGTGGTCAGGGAATTCTTGAACACCTGCTCGAAGGCCAGGAACTTGAGGATGCCTAAGTTAACGGAAGGGTGGAAGCGCAGACCGCCCTTGTACGGGCCGATGGCGCTGTTCATTTCGATACGGAAACCGCGGTTGACGTGAATCTGGCCGGCATCGTCCACCCAGGGGACCCGGAACAGAATCACCCGTTCGGGTTCGACCAACCGTTCCAGCACTCGTTGATGGCGGTATTCCGGGTACCGGTCCAGAATCGGGGCCACCGATTCCATCACTTCGCTGACGGCCTGATGGAATTCCCGTTCGCCCGGGTCCTTGTCCTTGACCAACTGCATGATTCGTTCAACATCGGACATCTCTTGGTTCCTTTCCTTACCATCCTGCCGGAACTGCGTCGTTGGAGTTCCGGGGTTGATTGGGCGCTCGGGCCGTAGTGGAACCGGGCGCCTCAAGGCATATACATCACGCCCTTCTGAGTCCGTCCATCCACTTTCAGGCGGAAGGGCGTTTCAAGCGCGACATGGGCCACGAAATCGGTTTCCCGTACAACGGGCAGCCGGGCCAAAAAGGCCCAATCAAAAAAATCGGGCGGCCGGGGGCCGACGGTCAGGTACGGGATTCCCAAAGTAGTCACGTTATGGAAAAAATGGGACCCCTGGGACGGTTCGGCGGTCAGCACCGGCAACGCCGCCTCGACCATGGCCCCCACCATGGAAATATCCGACCAGGTAACGGGAATCCCCAGCCAGCGGTCGGCCGATCCCCACCGGCCCGGACCCACCAATAAAAACGGCCGGTCCTCCTGGACCATGGCCCCGTTGATCCGGCCGATGTCCCGGGCGATCCGCGACGTTTGGGCCGGATCGAACACATCCGGCTTTACGAACACGATGTCCCGGATGTCCATCCGGTCCCCGTTGCCCAAAGCCTTCCCGGCCACGCAGAACGACCGCCGGGTTTCCTCCGGATCGATCACCACTTCCACCAGTTCCGCCCGGGCGCTCATGGGCCGTACTTGCAGAAACGCGAACCGGGGCCGGGCCTGGCCCGAAAAATGAGCCGAAAATTCAATTTCCACCGGCGCCCCAAGGCCTTCGTGGGACATTTCCAAAACATCCACCAACAGATCGGCCAGGGGAAACGTTTTGTACTTGAGCACCGAAGCGAAGGTCATTACCGGCTGGCCGCCCGCGCCCCAGTTGTCCTTGATCCGGTGTTCATCCGCCTGGTACACTCCGGCCAAGGCCCGGACCGGCGGTTCGTCCACGGCGTCGTCGATTTCGCGAATTTCCAGAGCCGTTTCTTCGCGCACGCCCAGTTCCCGGGGAAGGCCGCCCAGCCCCAGCGCGTAAAACTTCCTTTGGCCGTTTTCCAGTATGGCCTCCACGCTGGAAAACTGGGGCAGAATACCCGGATGTTTCGGCGAAAAGCGGAGCGCCTTGCCGCCTTCCACCACCGTCCGGCCCAGCCCCAGGGCAATAGTGGCGATGCCGTCTTCGGGCTTCTGGCGCGAAAAGGGATAATAATTGTGCGACTGGGCCACTCCGCTGATGGCCGGATAGAAATAATCCCCCTGCGGTTCGCCGATCAATTCCTGAATGATCACCGCCATTTTTTCTTCTTCGGTCCGCTGCCCCACCCGGCGGGCGAAGCTTTTGGGGCCTTGGAAGTACGTGGAGGCGTACACCAGCCGGACGGCGGTCATCAGATGGGCCAGGCGGATTTCTGGATCGGGGTGGTTGTTGGGGATCATGTACGTTCGGTACAAACCGGCGTACGCGCGGAACTGGGCGTCTTCGAGCAATCCCGATGATCGGACCGCCAGGGGATACCGGACCTGAGCCAGGTACGCCTGGAGGGACGAAGTGAATTTTTCCGGGAACCGGGCGGCCAGAAAGGCCTGGGCGATGGTTTCATCGGGATCGTCCGTTTTGGACAGATGGGCCAGGTGATTGTCGCGGATCAGGGCGTCGAAGGCTTCGGTGGTGATGACCAGGGTGCGGGGGATAATAACGTCCACGCCGGAATACTTTTCCAAAGCGGCCTGTTTCCGCTTGAGCATGGTGGCCACGAAGGCCAGGCCTCGGGCTTTTCCCCCCAGGGACCCCTGGCCGATCTTTAAAAAGTCGGTCTCGGGGTCGAATTCGGCCGGATCGAAATCGGCCACCACGCCTTTTTGGCGCCATTTGCGGCGGGCTCGAAGGCTTTCGATGACGAACCGGCGGGCGTTTTCCACCGCGTCGCCCTGGAAATCCTCCAAGGTCACGGGCCGCATCCGACTGGCTAGAACGGTTTCGGCCCGGGCGAACAGCCAGCGGGAAAAATCGTTCCGAAGGGCATGAAATACAAAGGATTTGGCGGGAATCCCGGTCAGAGCCTTTTCCATGGCCCGCACGTTGCTGACCCGGGCCACCTCGCGGCCGTCGGGCATGCGGAAAACGAAATCGCCAAAGCCCAGGTGGCCCAGGAAAAAGTCGCGGATTTCCATGTGGAGGCTGGGGGAATTCTTGTCCACGAACGATGCGCCCACGGTTGTGGCCAGTTCCCGGTTGGCGGGTTCGGAACTGGTGAGCAACAGGGGCACGTCCGGGCTTTCGTCCCGGATTCGCTCCAAAAGCCGAATGCCGGCATCCTGAACCGTTTCGCGGCCCAAGGGGAACCGAGTATCGGAAATCACGCCCAAAATAAAGGGCTTGTATCGTTCGTACAGATCCACGGCCTCTTCGTAATTCTGCGCCACCAGAATTTTGGCCCTCGCCCGCATGGTCAGCAGCCGGTGTTCCTCGTTCAGCTTTTCCTCCATCAGGTCCTGCGTTTGGCCCACCACTTCGCGGTACAGAATGGGCAGGATGGAGGATACATACACCGGGGAATCTTCGACGAAAAGGATCACCCGGACTCCGGCGGCGTTGGTGTCGTGTTCCACGTTCAGGCGGTCTTCCACGCTTTTGATCTGGGCCAGCAAAAGGTCGGCGTTGCCGGACCAGACGAAAATCCGGTCGATGCCCGTATCGGCGGCGGTTCCGGGGCCGCATTCCGGGACCATGGCGGCGTGGGTGAGCAGAATGACGGGCAGGTTGGGAACCCGCCGTTTGATTTCGCGGCCTAGGCGGAAGGCGTCCATGTCGGCCACCCGAGGCATGGTGATGACCAGATCGAACTGCTTTTCCACCAGGGTTTCCAATGCCTCTTCGGCGGTGGAGACCCAGGTGAGCCGTGGGGGCTGGCTCAGGTTAAGGCCCCGATATTCGTTGACGATGCGTTCGGCGAGGCGGCAGTCCTCTTCCATGATGCAGGCGTCGTACAGGCTGGAGACAAGAAGGATATCGCGGACCTTGACCCGCATGAGGTCGTAGAAGATTTTGAACCGGGGATCGAATTCCTCGGCATGGCGTCGGGCGTCCTGGTTCACGCCAGGCCTCCGGTCCGCTGTGGGGGTAGGACCGTTCGGGTCCATTTGTCTGACAAGATATCAGATTTCAGACGCTTGTCAAGAGGCGAATGGTCCATCCATTTTACCATCACCCCAAACAAGCCCAACCCGTCCACCGGACCTCGGCAAACCATCCCGACCCAACCCACGCCATTAATCGCTTGACAGGCCATTAAACCACAACTCATAATGACGGGCAAGTGAATACGGCCAGACGGGAGCTCGGAACAACCGGGCTGAGAGGGACCCTGAAACCTTTGGGTCCGACCGTTGAACCTGATCCGGATAATGCCGGCGAAGGAATGTGGTACCCCGATCGAATCCTCGCCGTCCTCGAACAGGGCGGTTTTTTGTTGGGCGATCCCCTTGATCCTTCCCGTTTGGCCCCACCACAACAACCCTAACAGGGGAGGATGGATGATGAACCAGCGAAACCCGATGATCCGAGCGGCTCTGGCGGCCCTCCTTATCGCCGCCGCGTGGCTGGCTCCGGCCGCGGCCTGGGCCAAGGACGCCGAAGTGGTTCTAATGACCCACGACAGCTTCGCCATTGGCAAGGCCGTCATCGAAGCCTTTGAAAAGGCCAACGGAGCCAAGGTGACCGTGCTCAAGGGGGGGGATGCGGGCGCCACTCTGAGCCAGGCCGTG
>JAGVGV010000706.1 GCA_020056895.1 Deltaproteobacteria bacterium | reverse complement strand
TCACCAAGCGAGTGGTACAGGAGGCGGTACTTCGGCGCCAGACTCTGGCGATCGAAGTCGACGGCGGCCACCACGCAGGCATCGTGCGTCAGAGCGTACAGCTTCACAGGGAGATAGTGGGTCGTCGCCACCACCCGAACGCCGCGCTCCAGAAGATACAGGGTGGACTCCCGGGTCATGCCCGCGCCCTTGACCAGGTATTCCGGCCGGCCCCAGGCCGAATCCGCGCCCACCCGCACCAGAACGATGTCCAGGGGTTGGATTCGGTACTGGATCCGGTTGAGCTCCCGTTCCACGTCATCGGCCGTGATCCGTTCCCCGTCGGCCTTGTGGCTGAAATCCAATAAAACCCCGTTCTGGAAACACCAATCCAGCGGCACCTGATCGATGGTCAGTGCGGGCCGGCCCCGGTCCATCCGGGGGTGGTAGTGAAAGGGCGCATCCAGGTGCGTGCCCGAATGGGTGGTCAGGTGAAGGAATTCCATGGCCCAACCCAATGAATCGGGCAACTGCTCCTTTTTCAAACCGGGAAAAAACTGCTCCATCTGGTCCGCGCCCATCCGGTGATCCACGTAATCGATCCGAGGAATCATCATTTCCGGGTCGCTGGGCAACGTGGGTTCGATGGCGATGGACAGGTCGATCAAGGTTCGTCCCACGGTTTCCTCCTTCAAGGTGCTGGTTTGGGCTTGGGCCGCACCCTCTCCGGGCTAGCCGAAAGTCCGGCCCACCACGGATGGTTCGTGGCCTGGGATGAGGTGCTTCGGCTCCCGGACCAGTGCGTGAATGCGGTAGATCGATCGGTACCAGGCATAGTGGTCGTACACCAGGCTGGAAGGCACGGCCGGGCCCCAGTGGCCCGGAGCCGGAGTGATCTCCAGAACCGACCCATCCATTTGAAGCCAACGGGTCATGCGCGGATAGGCGATGGGCGCCACGTGCACGGTATCCCCGGCCAGCAGGTACACGCCGTCCCGGGTATCCACCAGCAAACACTGGCTGCCGGCAGTGTGCCCGGGGGTCTGAATCAGCTTCAGGCCTTCCAGAATCTCCACGTCTCCGGCCACTCGCTGGCGGTTCATGTCCTTGAGCATGGGAATAAGGCTCTGGTCGAAATCCCCTCGGATCATCATGGAGGGGAGGGGGTCCAGGAGTTCCTTCCATTCCGCGTCTTGAAACACGTGGACCGCTTTTTCGAAAAGGTGGGAATTGCCCGCGTGATCGTTGTGCAGATGGGAATAGAGAACCATGTCGATCTCATCTGGAACCACGCCAACGTGGGCCAAGGCGTCCAAAACGTGGCGCTCGCCCCCTTCGGCGGGCATGCCGGCCCAGGCTTTGCCGTCCACGATGTATTTGGCGTTGATGCCGGTATCGCACAGAACCTTCCGGCGGCCGTTGGTCAGGTAGAACCCCAGGTAGGGAACTTTGACCGCCAGGCCCACGTCCAGACCCGTGGTGATCTGTTCCTTTTTCACCTCAATAGCGCCATACACCAGGGGCGTAATGGTCCATCCGGCCATGATTCACCTCCCATACCCGCTTGTATCCGCCATAAAAGCCAACCGCATTAAAATCCCGGCGGAGTCACGATCAGGATGCCCTCCAAACGTTCCGATCCATCCACGACCCAGGAGACCGGGCTGTTGGCCGGGTAGTACAGGCTGTCGCCTGGGTTCAGATGAAAGGTTTCTTCGCCCACCCGAAAAACCATCCGGCCTTTTAAAATGATCATGCACTTTTCCCCCGGCGGGTCCTGGATGGGTTCCGGGCCGGTATCGAACCCCGGTTCCGTGGCGAAAAAAAGGACTTCGAGGCGGCGGTTCAGATCCGGAGTAAGAAGCTCGTAAAAGCCCGGCTGCTTGGGGTAGGCCAGCTTTTTCCGTTCCCCGGCCCGGACCACTCGTGCGTCCCGGATGTAGGGCCCCCCCGCGTCGGCCGGGGGCGGCGGCAGCGGAAACAGGTCCTCGGTTTCGGCGGATCGGCCTCCGGGTTCCTGGAAGGTGATCAGGCTGACTTCCAGGGCTTCGCGGATTTTTCGCAAGGACGCCATGGACGGTTCGGCCAAACCCCGCTCGATTTCACTCAGAAACCCCACCGACAAGCCGGTTTTTTCCGAAAGCCCCTTGAGGGTCAGGGCTTTTTTCTTGCGGACGAATCGGATTCTCGATCCCAGATCCCGGACCACGGCGCGCTCCACGGTAAAATTGGGGGATGGCCTTGCTTTTTGGATGTGGGTTCGGGGTAGCCCATTTTTTCGCCGTGTCAAGAATTTTTCGCTCTCACCGAAAAAATTCACTCAAATCAAAATTGGGTCGAGGTGAAGACGGCGCGGGCCGGTGGCGGGTCTTCCCCTTTTTTCTTTTGGCGCCTAACTTGCCAAAAAGCAGGGCGGTCGATCGTAACAGCCGGATAGGCGAAAGGGGATGTGTCATGGAAATTCAGGGAGTTGGGTCTTCCCAAAGCATTTTCGCCCAGAAGCAGACGTCTCTGAGCGATGAACAAAAGGCCACCTTGGAGGAAATTCTTGCCAAGTACGACTCGGAAAATCTTTCCGACGAGGATGCCAAGGCCTTGATGGACGAACTCAAGGCGGCCGGCATTCCTCCGTGCAAGGACACCTTCGAAATCATGAAAGCCGAAGGGTTCACTCCGCCCAAGCCGCCCGAGGGCCAGGGGCCGCCGCCTCCGCCGCCCAGTGACGGTTCGAACCAGACGTCTTCTTTGACCTCCGAGCAGAAAACCCAGTTGATGGACTTGATCGAGCAACTGAAAAACGGCGAGATTTCCGAAGATAGTTTCCTGACCACATTGAATCAGATGGCGTCCAGCGGGCTCTTGAGCAGCGGGAGCGTGATCAACCAGACCGTTTAGGCCATCGGCTCGAAAGACTCACCACCGGAACGGAGCCGGCGCGTTCGTTCACTCGAGTGGTTCTGTTCAAGCTTTGTGCTTTTAGGTCAGCAATGTGATGAAGATGGGGGCTGGAAACGTTTTCGAACCCATTGCCCCAGCCCCCATACCCGCCCAGTGATGAACGTGGCTCCTGCGGACATCAGAAGAAGCAACACGGCGGTATGACTGGACCCCGACGAGGTGGGAACGGTGATCGCTTCCACTTAGAAACCCACCAAGCCCCAAAAACCATCGCGTTGGTTCAGAAGCCGGTCACCACACAGCCACCGGTGATGGGGACGAAGGTGAAGGCTATGTCGCCGGCGGCCCAGATGCGTTCATTCCCACAACCAGATAGCCCGAATCCAAAAGCACCAGGCCGATGCGGCCGGAATCCATGAAAAGGGGGGGCGAAATCACTGGTACCGCCGCGAGCCGCTATTCCTTGAGGGCGCCTACGATCTCCCCGAATACCCGGTCCGCGTCCTCGAAGGGCACCTGGCAGGTCCCCACCCGGGTATGGCCGCCGCCGCCGTATTTGAGCATCAGCGAACCGATGTCCTTGGTCGAAGCCCGGTTGATGATGCTGTGGCCCACGGTGAGGACCACGTTTTGTTTGGCCTTGCCCCAAATGCAGCGGATGGACACCGTGCACTGGGGGAAAAGGGCGTATTCCACGAACCGGTTGCCGCTCAGGATTTCATCTTGATTCCTCAGATCGATAATCAGGACGTTTTCGTCCGCCCGAGCCGAAGCCCGGATCATTTCCTTGTATGCCTCTTCCTGTTTGAAATACCGTTCCACTCGTTCGATCACGTCCGGTTCCAGGAGGATTTCCTCCACGGGCTTGGTCCGGCACAGGGTGATCATTTCCCGCATCAGGTCCAGGTTGCTGATGCGGTAATCCCGATACCGGCCCAGCCCGGTCCGGGCGTCCATGATGAAGGACAAAAGCACCCAGCCTTTGGGATTCAGCACTTCATCCACGGTAAAATCGGCCGAATCCGCCTTGTCCACGGCCCACATCAACCCGGACCGGTCGAACCGGGCGAAGGTTTTGGCGCCTCCGTAATAGTCGTAAATCACCCGGGCGCACGAGGGCGCGTCCCGCGAGGCGCCTTCAAAGGCGAAGGTTTCGGTCAACTGGAGCCGCTCATACTCGCTCGAATGGTGGTCGAACCACAGCCCGCAGCCCGGCGAGTAGGGGACGTTGGCCAGAACATCGTTCTTGGATACGGGAATCAGACCATCCTGAACGTCTTTGGGGTGAACGAACAGATACTCGTTTACGACGCCGATCTCCTCGAGGAGAACCGCGCAGGCCAAACCATCGAAATCGGACCGGGTGATTAGACGCACGACCCTCGCCCCCAACCGTAGATTTTTGGGAAAAATATAGCCGTTACCCCTTGGCGGTGTCAAGGCCGGGACTCCGGGAGGCGGGGATTCAATCGATGACGACCGCCGGCGAACCGGCCCTTTCACGCGGAGGCAAGGACGATTGGAAAGAAAAAAAGGGAAATCTTAAGGCGCGAAAATCGAATAAGATTGACCTTGGATTCAGCCAATGATCCCAGAGGTAATACTTTGTCTTGGCACCTTATTTTATTTTCACTCTTAATGATAACACATGACACAGGATAAATCAAGGGTAATCGGAAAAAATCGAAGACATTCCTTGATGTTTTTCTGAAGTGATTTGTTAGCGAATATCAAAACCACAATATATTGTATAGCCCATTCTATCTATTTAATTTAATTGAATGAAAAATGCCGATAAACCTTGCGAATCGTTTCGTGCGATGTTATAATCAGGTCAGGTGAGTGAACGATTCCAAAGTGGATGGGTGGAACACTTTGGAAAACTCCGGGGCAACCGGAATCGGAAGGTGAACCGGAAAGAAAGCGGCGGTTGGGGAAGGCAAGGGGAGGTTATTCAGGAACCCAACAAGCCTCGAAGGGAGGAACGAATCATGAAATACTATGCTGAACGGTTGCCGGGAGTATTCATCGCCGCGGGCGTGGCGGGCGGCGTATGGGCTCTTTCCGTGGGGAGTATTCCGCTGATGGCTCTGGGGGCGGCTTTTTGCCTTTGGGGCGCGGCAACGGTGGAACAACGTCAGCGTTGATTCTGGGACCTGGGCCGATGTTGGCGGGCGCGGGTGTTCCCCCTTCCTTTTCCGCGGGAACCCCAGTGTCATTTCTCGGGGCTAGGTTTTTTCAGCGTCCTGGTTTTTTTCCAAATCGGCCAAAAAGCCCTGGAACAGCCGGACCAGGTAGGTTTCGTGCCAAGCATCGCCCAACGGCCGGGAAACGAAGCCGCAGTGGCCGCCGTGGGGGTGGACGATCAACCGGGTACGCGGGTTCAACCGCAGGTCGCGGAAATCGTCCGCCGGAATAATGGGATCGTCGGCGGCGGTGATGATGGTGGCGGCCGTTTGAAGTCTTGAAAGCCGGTTCCCCGTCAACGTGTAAAGATCAAAGTATTCCGCCGGCGTTTGGTACGGGCTGTACCGTTCCAGAAGGTCCCACGTGGCGTCCATGACCGTTTTTTTCCGGAGCGTGGGGCTGAAATCATACCGCCACGGATATAATTCCTGTTTCCTTACCAGCGATTTCTTCCATTTGCGCATGAAATACCAACGAAAAACGGGGTGATGATCGATGGCCTCCGAAGCTCGGGCCGGATCCAGCAAGGGGCTGATCGCCGCCACGTGGACCAGTCCGGGGATGGGATCGGCTTCGGCCTGAAGCCCCACCCGTAAAGCGAAATTGCCTCCCAAGGAAAACCCCACCAGAAAAACCGGCCGGCCCGGTTCCAACTGAGCCGCCCGGCGGACGGCCGCCGTGGTTTCTTCGATCAGGGTGGCGTAAAACAGCCCTTCGTTCAGGTGATGGGTTCCCCCATGGTCCCTCAGGTTCAACCGAAACACGGAAAATCCATGGCGGTGGAACACTCCGCCGCCTCCGGCCACGTACACGGAATCGGCTCCGCCCCCCCAGCCATGAATCAGCACCACCAAGCCCAGGGGATCGGCCGCGGCGGCTGGAGCGTACCAGCCTGAAAGCCGGGCTCCGGCGCAATCGTCGAAGACTCGTTCGCGGGACGCCCGGACCAGTTCCCGGCCCCGTCCGGCCCGCAGACGGCTGCTGGCGAGCACGGATTGGAGGAAGCTGGACCGGAGGACCGCCGGTGGAATGAACCGGTCCGATGGCCTCGCTTCAGGGGCAGTCCATGCCGGCCCGGGCGCGGGATCAAAGAAAAGAGTGGAAAGCGGCTTCATGTCATGGGTGGTATTTGGCCAATTCCTCGGGGCCGGGCATCACGATCCAGGGTTTGGGGAATTGGTATTTGCTGGCCAGAAGATTGCCCACCTTGGCGGCATCTTCGTAGTTTTTAAAAAAACCCACGCGGATCCGGTAATAGGTGACGCCTTTCACTTCGGTTCGATACACATAAACCCGATGAGGCAGCCCCATCAGCTTGTTCAGGGCATCCCGCGCCTGCTGGTTGTCTTCGGTGGAAAGGGCGTTGATGGCCCAGATGCCTTTTTTGTTTTTGTCCCGGGTATCGGTTTC
>JAGVGV010000496.1 GCA_020056895.1 Deltaproteobacteria bacterium | reverse complement strand
TGGGTGGCCAGGCCGGTCACCCGGCTGTTCCCCAGACCGAAAAGATCGCTCAGGCACGCTTCCACCTGGTCGGCCGGAATCCCCAGGCGGTTCATCCCGGTATCGATCTTAAGGACCATCCCGGCCCGCTGGTTCCGCTTCCGGGCCGCCTGATCCATTTCCCGGGCCAGGCCGGCTTCGTAAATAAACGGAATCACCTTGCGGGCCACCAGTTCGGGGCACTGATCCGGAGTAATGCCCGCCAGCACATACAGCGGTACGGCCAAGCCGGCTTCCCGGATTTGCGCGGCTTCGTGAAGGTCCATCACGCCCAAGGCATCGGCTCCGGCCCGGACCAACCGGGTGGCCGCGGGCACTAAACCATGTCCGTACGCGTCCGCCTTGACCACGGCCATGATCCGCACGCCGGGCGTCGCCAGCCGTCTCGCCCGGCTCAGGTTGTGGGCCAAGGCGTCTAGATCGATAATGATCTGGTTGAAACGATCGGCCATGAAGCCTCTAGAGTCCTCCCCTTCGGTCCGCCGGTTCGTTCCTTCACTGGGGGGGGAAGGAAAGGAATCGGGATTCCAGACTATCCCAATCAGCCTTTTCTGACAAGACCGAAGGGGGCGTTTCCCGGGCGGGGCGTTCGCGGCCGGTGAACCGGGCCTGCCCGGGTGATTTTTACCTGCCGGAAAAACGGAAGGGGTTGAAGTTGGTCCCCACGTCGTAATGGTCCTCGTTTTCGGCCTTTTTCAAAGACCGGACCACCAGGAAGGTGATGGGGAAGAACAGGATTTCCACGCCCACCTTGAATAGATAATTGGACCAGATCACCTGGAACAGTAACCCGCCGTCCAGAACGCCCAGGAAGGCGATCAGCACGAAGACCACGGTGTCCAATAGCTGGCCGATGATCGTGGATACGATGGCCCGAAGCCATAGATGCCGGCCGTGGGAAAACACCTTCATCCGGGCCAGGGTATACGAATTGGCGAATTCGCCGGCGAAATAGGCGATGAGGCTGGCCAGAACGATCCGGGGGGCCTGCCCCAGGATCACGTTGTACGCTTCCTGGTGGGGCCAGTCGCCGGCCGCCGGCAACCGGCCCACCAGGGACAGCACCAGGGACAGCACGGCCAGGGATAGAAAGCCGGTCCAGATCACTCGGCGGCCCCGAGCGTACCCGTACACTTCGGTCAGAATATCGCCGAAGATATAGGCCAAAGGAAACAGCAGCGTACCGCCGTCGAAGGCCAAAAAGCCCAGTTGAACGATCTTGACCGAGGCCACGTTGGACACGATCAGCACCGCCACGAACAGCCCGGTGATGATGTCCAGGTATTTGTATGCTTTCATGGTTCATCCTTGCTTCGAACACCCCCAGGGGGCCCATGGACCGGGCCGCTCTGGGGAGGGAATGGTGTGTTCTTGTACCGCAACCCGAAGAGAACCGTCAAGGGCCGGTGGAATGGGCGGAGTACCCGTTCCGTCTCATGGGGATTCGCGATCGTTTGGGTTCCGTTTTCGATGGGGTGGGCTTCGGCCATCGGGTTGTCGGCGATCACCTATCCGCCGTCAGCTCATGTGGAAGGAATTCGGATTTAATAGGATTTTCGATAAAAACGCATTGGTTCCGTTAAAGACGACGCCCCCATCGAGGGCTTATGGCCATACCCCGGCGGCGCGGCCGTT
The DNA here is from genome assembly GCA_020056895.1 of Deltaproteobacteria bacterium. Taxonomy (GTDB): domain Bacteria; phylum Desulfobacterota; class Desulfarculia; order Adiutricales; family JAGVGV01; genus JAGVGV01. The sequence goes on along the minus strand of JAGVGV010000496.1, from coordinate 1,703 downwards.
GACAAGACCCTCCTTGAATCTTACCATCTGAACAACGCATGCGGACCGCTTCAATACCAGGCGGCCGCGAAGGAGGCACCATGGCCGAGGACAAAACCGTCTGTCCTCATTGCGGGCAGAAAATGAAAAAGTTCGGCGTACCGGCGGAAAGCTCGTGGGGCGAAAGCCTATGGTACGTCTGCTTCAATGACGATTGCCAGTACTATGTCCGGGGCTGGGACCACATGTGGACCACTCAGAAGGTGAAATGTTCCTACCGCCATCGGTACGACCCGGACCAGAACTGCTGCGGCCCCATGCCGGTGTATTCCCCGGAAATGGGCAAGGCGTGCATCCTGGAGGAATGATTCCGCCGGAAAACGTCACCACCGTTCCCTAAGCTTTCCAAAGAGCCGCCCGGGAAAGGAGAACCGTAAAAAGGCTCTCGCTCCCCGGGCGTGGTACTTTCATCCGCCGTCCCCATCTGGCGGGTCCGGTCTTGAAGCAATGGCTAACTGATTCGTTTTGCTTGCTATTCCTTGGTCATATCCGCTTCGGTCACCACGGTGATGCCTCGGGGCGTGACCATGAACCGTTTGCGGTCCTCGACGGGATTGTATCCGATCTGCATGCCCGGCGGCACACGGACTCCTTCCGCGATGATGGCTTTTTTCACCTTGGCGTGGCGGCCCACCACCACGTTTTCCATCACCACGGATTCTTCCACCTGAGCCCACGAATGGACGAACACGTTGTAGGATAACACGCTGTTTCGGACCAGGCCGCCGCTGATGATGCTGCCGTGGGCCACCAGGGAATCCAGAGCCCGGCCGGCTCGCCATTCCCCATGTTCCTGGGAAAACACGGTCTTGACTGGCGGGAACTGGCGCTGGTTGGTCCGGAGCGGCCAATAGATGCCGTACAGGTTGAACCAGGGGTCCACTCCGGTCAGGTCCATGTTCGCGTTCCAGTACGCGTCCAAGGTCCCCACGTCCCGCCAGTACCCCGCGTCCCTCAGGTTGTCCATCCGTTTTTCCCGGCGGATGCCGTCGGCGTCGGTGAAGTAGATCACGTCCGAAATCCGGTTTTCGCGGCGGTACGGATAGGCCATCACCTTGTGGCTTTGAAGGATGGTGGGCAGGATGTCCTTGCCGAAATCGGCCCGGTCGTCCCGGGCCAACAGTTCCATGAGCACGTCGGCCTTGAACAGATATATGCCCATGGACGCGAGCACCCGGGTGGGGTCGTCCGGAATGGTGGCCGGCGCCGCTGGTTTTTCCTGGAACCCGAGCACCCGGTATTCGGGATTCACTTCCAGAACCCCATACTGGCCGGCCATTTCCTTGTCCATTTCGATCACGCTGATGGTCACGTCCGCGTCGTGGGCTTCGTGGTAGTCCTTGAACAGGGAATAGTCCATCTTGTACACGTGGTCGCCGGAAAGGATGAGCAGATGCCGGGGCTTTTCCTGTTCAATCAGGTAGGTATTCTGCCGGATGGAATCGGCCGTGCCCTGGTACCATTTTTCGCCGGCCATCATTTGAGGCGGAACGATCTTGAGATAATGCCCCAAGGCCGGGCTGAAGATGTTCCAGCCCGTTTCCAGGTGCTGGATCAGGCTTTGGGCCTTGTACTGGGGCAGCACCAGGATTTTATACACTTCCGAATTGATGCAGTTGGACAGCGTAAGATCGATCAACAGATAGATCCCGCCCAAGGGGATG
>JAGVGV010000670.1 GCA_020056895.1 Deltaproteobacteria bacterium | reverse complement strand
TTCTTGACAGATGCTCGGACTTTCATTGTTTCACCTTCAATAACAAATGCGGCAGGCTCAAGCGCCGCCAAGCGATTTCAGATTGGCCTTTTTCAGCAGGCCTTCATACTGGTGCGACATCAGATGTGCCTGCAGCTGGGCCATGAAGTCCATGACCACGACCACCGTGATCAGCAGCGAAGTCCCGCCGAAGTAGAACGGAACCTTGAAGTACGAGATCAGGATCGTGGGCAAGAGGCAGACCACCGACACGTACACCGCGCCGCCGAAGGTGATCCGGGTAAGCACCCGGTCAATATAGTCCGCCGTCCGTTTCCCGGGCCGGATGCCGGGAATGAACCCGCCGTGCTTCTTCATGTTTTCGGCCACATCCACCGGGTTGAACGTCACCGCAGTGTAAAAATAGCAGAAAAAGAAGATGAAGCCAACGTACAGAAGGTTATACAACCAGTTCCCGGGCATCAGCGCGTCCGACACCGCCTTCATGAACGACAAGTCCACGAATTGGGCGATGGTGGCCGGGAACATGATGATCGACGAGGCGAAGATCGGCGGAATAACCCCCGACTGATTGATCTTGAGGGGCAGATGGGTGCTCGCGCCCCCAAGAACCCGCCGGCCGACCACGCGTTTGGCGTACTGCACCGGAATCCGGCGTTGGCCCCGTTCGCAGTATACGATCACACCCAGCACCGCGACCATGAAGGCGCTCAGGAGCAGAATCACGATGGGCCCGAGTTCGCCCGAAGTCATCATAGTGAAGGTGCCCACGATGGCCGCCGGTAGACCGGCCACGATCCCGGCGAATATGATCAGACTGATGCCGTTGCCGATGCCTCGTTCATTAATCTGTTCACCCAGCCACATGATGAAGGCCGTGCCTGCGGTCAGGGTGACGACGGTGAGCAACCGGAAGCCCCACCCGGGATCGATGACCACCGGCTGGCCGCCGTGGCTCATGCCTTCCAGGCCCGCCGCGATGGCCAAACCTTGAATGATGGACAGAACCACCGTGCCGTACCGGGTGTACTGAGTAATCCGTTTCCGGCCGGCCTCGCCTTCCTTTTTCAATCGTTCCAGATGAGGAACGACCACGGTCAGGAGTTCGAGAATGATCGAGGCGGAAATATAAGGCATGATCCCCAGTGAAAACACCGAGAACTGCCTAAGCGCGCCGCCGGCGAACATATCGAACAGATTCAGGAGCGTGCCCCGGTCGCCGCTGAAGAACTGAGCCATGACCGCGGTGTCCACGCCCGGAGTAGGAACGTGGACGCCAATGCGGTAAACGGCCAGCATCAGGAGGGTGAAGATCACCCTCCGCTTCAGTTCCGGGATCCTGGTGATGTTCCCGATACCGCTGAGAATTGGGGTCACGACTGCAGAACCTCGACGGTCCCTCCGGCCGCTTCCACCGCCTGGCGGGCGCTGGCCGAAACACCGTGAATTTTCAGGTTAAGCGCCTTGTCAATCTGACCATCGCCCAACAGCTTGACCTTCAAGCTGGCCCGACGGATCAGTCCCGCCGCCACTAGCCCTTCGGCGTCGATCGTACTGCCGGCCTCGAACCGTTCCAGGTCCCGAAGATTGACCAGAGCGAACTTCTTTTTGAAAATGTTGTGGAAGCCCCGTTTGGGCAGACGCCGCTGCAAGGGCATCTGACCGCCTTCGAATCCACGGCCCACGCCGCCGCCGGAACGGGACCGCTGGCCCTTGTTGCCCCGACCGGACGTTTTGCCCAAGCCCGAGCCTTCGCCCCGGCCCACTCGCTTGGTTTTTCTCTTGGCGCCCTTGGGGGGCCGCAAGTCATGCAACTGCATGGCTATTCCTCCACCTTGACCAGGTGGCTGACCTGCCTGATCATCCCGCGGATATTCGGGGTATCCCCGTGCGTCACCGTATGATTAATCCGCTTCAGGCCCAAAGCCCGGACGGTCCGCCGATGCTTGGGCAGAGCCCCGATAAGGCTCCGGACCTGGGTCACTTTGATCTCATTGGACATGGTTGTCACCTCGAATCCCTTCGCCCCGGGCCACGTACCCCGAGGTCCCTCCACCCTCCCTAAACCCCTGAGAACCATGAGTCTCCGGAGGAGTGGTCGATCGGCCGGCCGCCGCCCTCTTGTCCTAGGCTCGGACCTTTTCCGCCGCAATGCCCCGTTGGTAGGCGATGGTATCGGGCCCGCGAAGAGCCCGGAGCGCCTCCATGGTGGCCCGGACCACGTTGTGCGGATTGTGGGAGCCCAGGTTTTTGGTCAGGATGTCCTTGATGCCCGCGGCTTCCATGATCGCCCGGACCGCGCCGCCGGCGATCACGCCGGTGCCTTTGGAAGCGGGCTTAAGGAATACCCGGCCCGCTCCAAAATGACCGATCACCTGGTGGGGTACCGTCGTCCCGATCATGGCCACCTTGGTCATATCCTTTTTGGCGCGCTCAACGGCCTTCCGGATCGCTTCCGGCACTTCGTTGGCCTTGCCCAGGCCGAAGCCCACGTTGCCTTGTCCATCCCCCACCACCGCGATCGCCGAAAAGGAGAACCTGCGGCCGCCCTTGACGACCTTGGCCACCCGGCTGATGTGGACGACTTTGTCGATGAATCCTTGTTCCTCGCTGTCCCGCCTGAACAAAACCCGCCTCCTTTAGAAAACCAACCCGGCCTCCCGGGCCGACTCGGACAAGGCCTTGACCCGGCCGTGGTAGAGAAACCCGTTGCGGTCGAAAACCACTTTTTCGATTCCCTGGCTTTTGGCCGCTTCGGCCACCCGGCGACCCACCAGTTTGGCCGCCGCCGTCTTGTCCAGGTCTTTCACCTGATCCCGAAGGTCGGGGCTGACGGTGGAGACGGCGCACAGCGTTTTACCGCCGGTATCGT
>JAGVGV010000459.1 GCA_020056895.1 Deltaproteobacteria bacterium | reverse complement strand
CATCAAGGCGGCGGTGCTCCACCCCAACCGGGAAGAACGGGTGAACCTCCGCCAAGCCTTGGAAATGTTTACGGTCAGCGCCGCATACAGCGCGTTTGAGGAAAAGGAAAAGGGGAGCCTGGTTCCGGGGAAGCTGGCCGACCTGACGGTTCTGGCGGAAGACCCGTACACCGTAACGCCGGAAAAAATAGACGCCATCAAAATTGCGGACGTCTTCGTCGCCGGACGGCATACCCGGTTGGACCAGTGACACCGTTGGTGGGAAAACCAGCCCGGCCCACGTTCGCCGCCATCGGCTTCGCGCTTGTTCCGGTTCTGGTCCTGATTCTGGGCTGGGGCCCGGCCCGGGCCGGGGACCCGTGCCGGATCGTCCTGACTCCGGAGCCCTACGCGTATCACATTTATCCCAACCACCACGCCGTCTGCCCGGATGGAACGCCGAGCCGCTGCTACCACTATCACTGGGACTGGATCTGCGAAAAGGGCGGGAAACTGTATTGGGACCGCCGGTTGGAAGCCGCGGCCCACGCGGCCTGCGGCTGCCCCATGCCCGAAGGCGTGGCTCCGGCCTCGCCCCACGTTTCTCCCAAAACTCCGGATGAACTCATCGGGCCGGATAAGTAAAGAGAACCTCCCCCAATCTTTGAACCCATCCCGCAATGAGGCGTCCGGCCGCCGCGCAAGGCGGAAGGGGGAAGTGAACCGGAGGTATATTCGGCATCACTCTTGCCCCCAATCGGCTTTTTCCAGGACAGCATATTGAATCGGCGCCTATCCGGAATTCGGAAAGGGGAACGGGCGGCCTTGGAAAATGCCTTGTTTTTGAGGGAAAAACAGCATTATCACAGGTCCCGGGCCGTTAGATGACGACTTGAGGGATATTGGACAGCATTTTTGTGCTGGGCGGCCTGAACTTTTGACGGAGTTGCACGCCTTGCGAAATCAGCACATTACTGAGATAAAGGTGTGGCTCTCCGGATATTTTAGGCAGTAGTGATTCCTGTTAAACCATTTGAACAGGGGATCACCTTACTTGAACCCACCAGATGGAAGACCTCACTACGGCTCCGTTTGGCAGTTTAAGGGCTCGTTCGGAAGCCAGGTTAATGCTGTTGCCAAAGGCCTCGTGAACCGCCAGAATCGCGCCGGGGTGAATCTGGGAGAAGGCGCCGGTTGCGGCAATGGCGTATTGGTGTCGGTGGGTACGTAGCAGTTCCAGGCCCAACGCCTCCGCCCGAACTTCACAACCGCGCCCGCAAAGAATGCCGCCGGGCTTGATTTTTGGAAGCCATAGCCTGATATCATCGTGAACGGCTTGATAGCCGTGATCAGCGTCCAGGAAAACCAAATCCATGCTGCCGTCGATAATTACCTTGGCGGCTTCTCCGCTAGACATCATCAAGGGTTTAACGACATCCAATCCGCCAGACCGCTCCAAGGTGCGCATAAATCTGCAGAAGGCATCGAAGCTTTCGGTAATCTCCGTATGGTTTCGCCTATTGGTACATCCCCGAAAATTGTCCACAAAATACAATAAGCCGCGCCCGCCGTTGAGTATTTTTATTATTTCGGAAACGCTTCCGGTAGACGTCCAAGACCCAACTTCGAGCACCAGTTTGTGCTCCGACTTCACGTTGTTGATCAGTTGAATCAAATAAATAGCGTCCGCTTCCAAGAACGGCAATTTTATATCTTGAATGGCCGGTATATTCAATTTGCCGCTGCCACCCTCAATTTCCAAGGAATCATCAATCACTTTTTGAAGAGTCGCCGGCCTGGACCTCCTGTCTTGAGGGGCCGACAACAAACTCTTCACTTCGCGGGTGCGCTTGGCATAAAATGCTCTGAATCCTTTATAAATCTCCATCCAGCGAGGATCGGGGACCGGGCATTCGAGTTCATGTATTTCCTCAAAACCCGCCTCGCGCAGGCAAGTTTTAATCAATGGCACGGATAACCGCATATTCCAGTCGAATGAGCTGGGCCACCCCAGCTTATCGGTATGCCTCCTGGGGGTTCCAAAGCTCATGACCAGGTCTGTCTTCCAGTGGGCGAACGGAGGTTCATCCTCGGAACATTCAATGACGGGTGTCCAAATAAACACACCTTTTTTCGCCCGGTCGCAAATATAGGCCAAATGATAAATAGGATCGGGGTTATGGCAGAGAAACGCGGCGCAGATAGCGATGTCCACCTCGGGCATGTCCGCGGGGGTTAACCGATGATAAATGCTATCCCATTCTGAAAATTGAAAATGAACACTGGTCCCAAGCCGCTTATTCAAAACGGCAAATATATCATGAAATGGCGTGTAATCAAAACCAAAGCATTTGGCCGCTCCTCGAAGCATCAACCCGAATAAAAAATACCCTCCGTTGCACCCGATTTCGGCAAAACTCATATTCGCGATGTTTCCACCGCACTTCTCAACAATATTATCGATGAAGCGATCATAGTGAATTCGCCATTCGGCGTTACATTTACGAAAAAAATCCTTGTCCGTTACCAATAAATCCCCGATTGAGCCGGGAGCGTCGGGCCAATATATACAACCCATCCTGCCAGGACGGTAGCCATCATAAAAATCCATCCCCTCGCCAATTTCGAGGTCCTCGGCAAGAATGTAGGGTTGATAAATAAAGCGCCGTTGCGCTATGGACTTGTGTATTATGCTCAGTTCACGGCTATTCCAGTCAATATGCCTAAGGTCCATTAGGCTTCTCCCCCCACTTGTTTTGGTTCGATGAAACTCGCACGCAAGCCTTGTCGTCTCTTTCACTCCAAGGTCACACTCCCGCGCCCATTTGTCAAGTATTTTCATCTTCTACTTCCGCACGGCGGGACGCGCTTTCCATCCCGCCGAAATCACGCGACGTCGCCGCATCCTTCTCCATGAGACCCTCTAGAGGCAGTTGCCGGATGGTGTAATCGAAAAACGGCATCCTGGCGGACCATCGTCTTTTTTCCGGCATTCGATGGATATTCGAGGTGATGGTTGCCTAAGGGGATAAGATGGCCAAATGCTCCACCATTCGAGGTTCTCGTCAAGGCGCCTTTTTCGGCGTTCCTCCAAGAGGGAAGAGAATCCTCGGGTGGACCATGAATGTCCACATTTCAATGGCGACGTGACATTATATAAAAACGTGGTTATACCTCAACGCGGCCTCTTTTACCGACTCCAGGTTGAGGCCACGCTCACCTCAGGGGACACCGCGTCCACTGGACCGGTCCAAGCCGGGTGAGGGGAGTGGATGACCGCCCCCGCCGCCGGCCGATCCGGCGGTACGGAGGCGGACTTCTCGCGTCTTAATAACGCCTTTTATCCATCTTTTTGGCTTCTTTGGTTAGCTGGGCGAAGCGTTTGTGTTCGTTTTTACGGGCCACTGGGTCGGCACGTCTGTTTTCGTACGCCTCCTCTTTACGCAGTTTGCGGAAACCATGCAGCCTTTCCGGGTCCAGCCGGCCGGTGAGGGCCGCGGCTTCCACCGCGCAACCCGGTTCCCCCAGGTGGCGGCAGTCCCGGAAACGGCACTCCAGAGCCAAGGCCAGGATATCCGGGAACACCCGGTCCAGCCCCTGGCCTTCCCCGGTCAGCCCCACGGCCCGCAAACCCGGGGTGTCGATCACCAGGGCTCCACCGGGCAGCAGGAACAACTCCCGTGTCGTGGTGGTGTGCCGGCCTTTGGCGTCCTGTTCCCGGACCTCGCCGGTGGATTGGATATCCTGGCCCGCCAGGCGGTTGATCAGGGTTGACTTGCCGGCGCCGGATGGTCCGAGCAGAACATTCGTTCGGCCGGGGGCCAACCGGGCCGACAAGCGGTCCAGGCTTTCCTGTTGAATGATACTCACCCGCAGAACCTCCACGCCGGGTGAAGCGGCTTCCACCGCGGCCGCGGCCTGGTCCGGGTCCGGGTGCAGATCGGCCTTGGTCAGAACCACCAGAGGGGTCACGCCGCCGTTGTAGGCGATGGTCATGAAGCGCTCGATGCGTCGGGGGTTGAGCGGCCTGTCGAGGCCCGCGACCACCAGAGCCGCGTTCACGTTGGCCGCCAGCACCTGGCGGATTCCCCCGGACTGCTCCCGCCGCTCCTGGTCGATCTGAAGCCGCTCGATCACCCCCTGCCGAGGCAGGAGATCATGGATGACGGCTCGATCCGTGTTTTCCAACGGTTGGATGACGACCCAATCGCCAACCACGGGTTTGTCGCCTGTCGCGGCCCGGTGATGAACCAGGTGTCCGGACATTTCGGCCCAGCGTTCACCAAAAGCGCCGGCTACGCGGCACGTGCCGCCGACGGCGAGGATCACTCGCGCCAGCCGGTATTCGGGATGTGCCGGGTCCACAACAGGGAGAGGCTGGTCAACGGGCCAGCCCCAATCGTATACATCAGGCAAGGCAATGCCTCCCAATATCGATTAGGTGTCGGGAAGGCCCGGTTCTGACCTGAAAAGGGCCGGAACCGGGAAACAAAAAACCGCCCCGGGGGCGGTCGATGCACTGATGGAGGAAAAACAGAAAGAAATCAGGCTAGGACTACCCCACGGGCGTCGTGGGCGCGGACGGGCGCACGATCCAGGACAGGCTTGTTTTTCATAAAAACAATGGTCCTTTCTCCAAAAGGATGCCTGCACGATACACTGGGCGGCCGGCGGTGTCAACGGTTGTCTGGCTGGCTGGCTCGCCTGGACGTGAGAAAAGCCTTGGGTGGGTTCTGATCGATCCGAATTTCTCCGCCCTCAAACTCGCCCGCCTCAACCAGCCCCCTGCCTCCAAACGGCAATGATTTCACAAGCGGAACCGCCCGATATTACCGGAGTTCGCCGGGGTACGAAAAAAAGGGCCTCAGGGGCAAATCCCTGAAACCCTTTAAAATCCTGGAGCCGACGGTCGGACTTGAACCGACAACCTGCTGATTACGAATCAGCTGCTCTACCGTTGAGCTACGTCGGCCGCGAAATGCACGGCCTACATAACAGATACCAAGGGACGTGTCAAGGTTTCCGCGCGGTCCGCTCAACCAAAACCAGTCAGGACCCAAGCCCCCGGCGCCTCCGCCGAACCGCCGGCTTTGGTTGACATTCTTGGCCGGACTCTCTATTGTTTGGACCATGGAACAAGTGGGGCACGTCGCCTCGATGGGGAAAGACCGTTTACAAGCTTTGATGCGTTGAAAAATCCTTCAGGGCTGGGCCTGTGGTTGGTCTTCGGCCGTGGAGCCATTTTTCCAAGGAGGATTCCTATGGGGCTGTGGAACAAGATCAAAGGGGAATTGGTCGACATCGTTGAATGGCTGGACGATTCCAAGGACACCATGGTGTACCGGTTCGAACGGTACAACAACGAGATCAAGTACGGCGCCAAGTTGGTGGTCCGGGAAGGCCAGGCGGCGGTGTTCATCAACGAAGGGGCCTTGGCCGATGTGTTCTTTCCGGGCACGTACGAGCTCCAAACCCAGAATATGCCCATCTTGAGCACCCTCAAGGGGTGGAAGCATGGGTTCAACAGCCCTTTCAAGGCCGAAGTATACTTTTGCAACACCCGTCAGTTCACGGGCCTCAAGTGGGGCACCCCCGGGCCCTGCACCATGCGGGACCCCGAATTCGGCGCGGTGCGGGTCACGTCCTTCGGCATCTATTCGATGCGGATCACGGACCCGGCCATGTTCCTCAGGGAAGTGGTGGGGACCGACGGCCGGTTCGAAACTGATGACATCGCGGCCCAGCTCCGGGGCAAGATCGGCGTTT
>JAGVGV010000710.1 GCA_020056895.1 Deltaproteobacteria bacterium | reverse complement strand
TTCACTTGGCCGGCCGGGCCTTGGGCCTGGGCCTTTCCGATATTTTCAACCTGTTGGGGCTCGAAGCCGTGGTTATTGGCGGCGGAGCCGCTCCGGTCATGGAATTTTTAATGCCCGAACTGCTGAAGGAATTCACCTCCCGAGTTTTCGCCGTGGACCCCCGCCGGGTTCGGATCACCCGGTCCGAACTGGGGCCGGACGCACCGCTGGTAGGCGCGGCGGCGCTTTTTGAATCCCCGGCGGAGGGTGTATAATCGAAGAAATCTGGGAAGCCCACGGTAAAGGTCGTCCGTTCGCCAAATCAAGGAGCACGTCTATGCCCGTTCATCCCCAGGCGGGAAAACCCGCGCCTCAGGACCAATGGATTCACCTGCCTCGCCTGATCGCGGCATACTATACTCAGGAACCCTCCGGCCCCGTGGCCTTCGGCACATCCGGCCACCGGGGCGCGGCCTTGTCGGGTACGTTCAACGAAGCCCACATCGCGGCCACGGCTCAGGCCATCGTGGAATACCGGGCCGGCCAGGGCCTCCGGGGCCCCCTGTTCCTGGGGTTCGACACCCACGGCCTGTCCGAACCCGCCTTCCGGACCACTCTGTCCGTTCTGGCGGCCAACGGCGTGGAAACGGTGATCCACCAGGGGGATGAATACACCCCCACGCCGGTGATTTCCTTCCTGATTCTGGACCACAACCGGACCAAAGGCGTTCCCGAGGCCGACGGCGTGGTCATCACTCCGTCCCACAATCCGCCCCAGGACGGCGGCATCAAATACAATCCGCCCACCGGCGGTCCGGCGGACGTGGACGCCACCGGGTGGATCGAGCGCCGGGCCAACCAGATCATGGCCGGAGGGCTGGCCGAAGTGAAGCGGATGCCCTACCAAAAGGCCCGCCAGTCGGCCACGACCCACTCAAAGGATTTCATCCGGCCCTTCGTGGCGGGCTTGAAGACCGTAGTGGACCTGGACGCCATCCGGTCGGCGGGGCTCAAACTGGGCGCGGACCCTTTGGGCGGGAGCGGTGTTCATTTCTGGGAACCCATCGCTGAAGCGTACGGTTTGAACCTCACCGTGGTCAACCGTTTCGTGGACCCCACCTTCGGCTTCATGCCTCTGGACGCGGACGGCCAAGTCCGCATGGATTGTTCGTCGCCCCACGCCATGGCCAACCTGATCGCCCTGGCCGACCGGTTCGATCTGGCCTGGGGGAACGATCCGGATTTCGATCGGCACGGCATTGTTTGTTCGGGCCGGCTGATGAACCCCAATCATTATCTTTCCGTAGCGGCCTGGTACCTGATCCAGAACCGGCCCGGGTGGTCCGGCGATCTGAAAATCGGCAAGACCCTGGTGGGGTCGTCGATGTTCGACAAGGTGGCGGCCGGGTTGGGCCGCGAGTTATACGAGGTTCCCGTGGGGTTCAAGTGGTTCGTGCCGGGTCTTTTGGCCGGCGCCCTGGCCATCGGAGCCGAAGAAAGCGCCGGGGCGGCCTTTTTACGGATGGACCAGACCCCCTGGACCACGGACAAGGACGGCTTTTCGGCCGTGCTCCTGGCCGCCGAAATCATGGCCAAAACGGGCCGGACTCCGGCCGAAATCTACGATCGCGTTCTGGTCCCCGCGTACGGCGAACCCTATTACCGCCGGGTGGACGCGCCCATCACCGACGGCCAGAAAGCCGTCTTGAAAAAGCTAAGTCCCCAGGACATCACCACCCGGAACCTGGCCGGCCAAAAGATCGTATCCATCCTGACCGCGGCGCCGGGCAACAACGCGTCCATCGGCGGAGTCAAGGTGGTGCTGGACGATGGGTCCTGGTTCGCGGTCCGGCCTTCGGGCACCGAGCCCAAAATGAAACTGTATATCGAAAGTTTCGGCGGCGAACCGTTGTGGGAACGGATCAACGATCAGGCTCTGCCGCTGATTTTCGGCTGATTTTCGACCGTTTTCGGCTCTTCGAGGCGACCATGAACCACGGTTTCCGATTTTTGTTTCCGCTTCTCGCGGCCCTTCTGGTTGCGGCCGTTCTGGCCGGTTGCGCCGGATCCGGGTCCACTTCCGCCACTCCTGGCCGGCCGGACTGGATACGGGACGCCCAATCCGGATGCGCGGTCTGGAACCCCATACCCCAGGCCGGGGAAACCATCACCTGGTCCGGAGGCTGCGCCGATGGCCGGGCGCATGGCCGGGGCACGCTGGTTTTTTATCAAAACGGCCAGGAACGGCATCGGTACGATGGGGATTTCAAGGGCGGGTATCTGGACGGCCATGTGATGTATTCCACGCCGGACGGGTACCGGTTCGAAGGGATGTACGCCAAGGACCAAAAGGTCAAAGGCGTGGAGCGGTATCTGGGATACCGGTACGAGGGGGAATTCCGGAACGACCGTTTTCATGGCCAGGGCGTTTTAACCTGGCCGGACGGGCGCGTGGAAAAAGGGTTGTGGGAGAACGGGGCGTTGGTTTCGCCCCGCTGATTCACTTTCACATCAAGCCGTTGGAAGCGATCCCTTTCGTTGAATCCCCGGCGGGGTTTTAAAAAAAATGATCCGGGGCCAAGCGGCCCAGCTCTCCCATCGTTTGTACGGGAGGAATGCCGGAAATGACCAAGGATCGTTGGTTGCTTTGGGTTCTGGTTTGGTTCGCGTTTCTGCTTCCGGGTTTGGCCGAAGCCCAGGTGGCGCCTCCGAACCGGGTGCTGGCGATCTATTATTTCCACCGCGAACCCTATTACATCAAAAAGGCCGATGGGTCGGTTTCCGGCTTTTTGATGGACATCACGGCCCGGGTGCATGAGCGGGCGGGCATTCCCTTCGTTTTCGAGGAACTTCCAGCCAAGCGGATTCTCGGGCTCTTGGAACAGGGCGCCTATGCCGGCGGCGTGGGCTGGTTCCGGAATCCGGAGCGTGAAAAGTTCGCCCTGTTCAGCCACTCGATCTACCAGGACCACCCCCTCCGTCTGGTCTGCCGCAAATCCACCGCCCGGGAATTCCCGGCCAATGCCAAGCTGGCGGATATTCTGGCCGGGCCGTGGAGCATCGGGCTGGTGGATGGTTTTTCGTACGGACCCTGGGCCGACGGGCTGCTCAAGGAACGGGCGCCCGAAGCGTACCGGATCACCGGCCTGCCGGTCCAGTTGTTCAAAATGATCCAGAGCGGCCGGATCGATTACACCCTGGTGGCCCATGAGGAAGCGGTTCACCTGATCCGGTCCGATCCCGAATCGTGCCGGGACCTGGCGGTTTTCCCCCTGGCCGATGCCCCGCCCGGGAACCTCAGGCACCTGATGTACAGCCGGCTGGTCGGCCAGGGGTTGCTGGACCAGGTGAACCAGTCATTGGCCGCGTTCCAGGACACCGACGAATACCGAAGCCTCACCTCGTTTGAATTGGAATAATCCAATCGTCCGCCGTTGGAAGGGTAGGGGGCCGTGTGGCCCTTTGGGGTCTATGGCCATGTTCGGGACGGAGCTGATTTTTAGTTTGAGCGGACAGCGGATGGCCGACGTTTGAGATTTTTTTCATGAAACCGGGAGGGGGATGAAGCCTTGAAACCATTTGCCGGCGCCCCCATAGCGAAGCGATTCCCGCCGCCAGAAAGAATTCCCTTGACCC
>JAGVGV010000675.1 GCA_020056895.1 Deltaproteobacteria bacterium | reverse complement strand
CTCGTTTAACTCGGCCATATCCGTAAGAATATCGGCGATTTTTCCCATCGCCACGGCCCGTTCGTGAACCGCCCCCAATTGATCCAGCAAAGGCAGTTGCTCCTCGCGGCGGATCCGAAGGGCCCCGTCCAAATCACCCTTCCTGGTCAGAATGTCGGCCATTTGGCCCAACGTTACGGCCTGGGAACGCCCGTCGCCCAGTTTTTCAAACGCCGGCAACAGTTCCTCGCGGCGAATCCGCAGGGCTTCATCCAACGCCCCCTGGGCCTGAAGGTCGTCGGCGACCTGGCGCCTCGCCTTTACGCCCTCAAGGACCTCGTTACGATCATTTTCCAAAGCCGCTGACTCCCTGGCCATGGGTTTGGCCATAATTCTTTGTCCGGACGAGAAGGCCGCCTTGGCCGGAGTCCAGACAAGATAAAATCGTTGTTTGTCCGCCACCCGGTCCGCGAAAAACCGTTCGCCTTCGCGCCGTCCAACCGGACCGCTGAAATGCGGTCAATTGTTGAACATGGATACGCCAATTCTCCGGTGTTTTTTCATTCATTACTGTACGGTTTTCATCACGGTTTTCCGGCGCGATGAACCATCGATCCATCGAACCATGAACCAGACCCATGGATTCCGTGAAGAATTCCAAGGCACGTACGTATTCGTCCCGTTGTCCGCCAAACGTCCCGCACCCGGCCCGACACTCCCGGCCGTTAGGTTTTTTCTTATTGATTTTTTTCATGTTTTTAGGCAAGCCCGCTTCCTCGACCCGGCGCCCGCGCCGAGGTCCGGTATCGCCAAGGCCGCGCTCGTGGAGATCGGAAATATGAAAAATCCGAAGAGGATACGTTTTTCCAACTCTGGAAGACTCCCGCTGGGCGCTACTCACTCACATGGCCGTCGAACCGTCAAAAGGTCCACGGTCCGGCACGATACGAATGCGAGGATGACGGAAGAATAATAGCAGAACCAATCCGGCGAAAGAAAGAAAAGATTAGGCTGAACGGGAATCAATCTCCCGGCGGCTCAACCAGGGTCAAAGATCATCGATGAAAAGCGCTCCTCGTCCATCCCCCGGCGGCCGGGGGGCGGAAGGGAGCGCCGGTTTGAACTCGCGACTTCTGGCGAAGGCGCCGGATCTGGCTTACTGACCGGTTCCGGGCGCCGCGAATTTCTTGTATTTGTTCAAAAGCGGCTGACTGGGGGCCACGGCGTCCTTGAATTCCACGGACATTTTTCGTTCCTGCTCCTCCACTTCGGCCTTCCGGGCCAGAATGCGCTTCAGGCCTTCGTCCACGCTCTTGTATTCGGGCCCCAACGATTCCGAAAAAGTGGGCAGCAACGATTGCAGCCGTTCCCCGCGCTCAAAGGTGGACCTCAGCCGCATCCGCTGAACGCGGAACCGCTTGACCAAACCCAGCACGTTGCCGGCTTCCATATGCGTTTGAATGGTCAGCTTGGCCCGTTCGGCCACGTCCGCCGGTCCCAGTTCCTTGAGCCTCATATCCAATTTCTTCAGCGTTTCCGACCGGTCCACGGGCATGGCCTTGATCTTGTCCAGAATGGCCAGATTGGGGTCTACGCCCTTTTCCATCATGGCCAAAAGGGATGGAAGGTCCGCCTTCATGGCTTCCAGGCGGGCTTCGCGGAATTTGGTCCAGTCCGCCAGGTCCTTGATGGAGATGGGCCGGGGGATAAGTTCGGCGCCGGACTTGTCGGCCACCACTTCCTGGCCCGGCTTCACGGTCACGGAATCGGTCTGATCCCAGGCCTTGTCCGTGGACACTTCCACGTGGCCTTCATCCACCGTCACCACCGACGTGCCGTCTTCAACCACGCTGACGGTGAAATCCGTGCCCCGCACGCCGGCGACCATGGTGGGGGTGATCACCACGTCGTCCCCGCGCAGCTTCTTGAGCCGGGCCGACACGCGGCCGAAAAAGAGCGACGCGGAAAATTTGCTGGGTTCTTCGGGCAGCAGTTCGTTCACTTCCACGCGGGTGCCTTCAAAAATTTCCAGTTTCGAGCCGTCGTTGAGGGTGAGCACGGCCTTGCCGCCCGCGGCGCTTTCAATGGTGTCGGTGGGATTCACCTGATCCCCCTGGGCCAGGAATTTGCTGGTTCCGTCCTTTTTGAAAAGCGTAACTTGGCCTTCCACCGCGCTGGCCACCACCACGATGGCGTTGTCCTGAGCCGGCGCCTGGGAGGAGCCCAGCGTCACCATCAAGAGAGTCAGGATCACGAACACCCAGGCGGCTTTTGGGCTTGGGGTCAGGGTGGACCCGGTTTTTCGGGGGCGAAAACCGGAAGCGGAACAGAGTGCAGGCATGATTCGTCTCCTTCTCGTCTGGGACTCCTTGGGACCCGCCCGGCGGGTTTCCTGGCCGGAGTTCCCTGGATGGTCGGGTATCTGTACTATATTCGGCTGGGGGAGCGGTTTGTGTCTGAATCCCATGCGAATTACTATAGCACGCCCTCCCGGATCGAGGAAACCGGCTCATCGGTTTTTGCCGGCCAAATCGCCAAAAGAAGAAGCCCGAATGGAACCGGGCCGCTTGCTTCGGGAAAGGCCTTGTGCCATGATTTATGGTGACGGAGCGTAGGGCCATTTTGGGAATGGAAAAAATCCGGACCGCCCAGCCAGAGGAAACAGAGGCGTCGGCGGCCGGATTTTCATCTGGCTTCGCCTGTAATGATCGACTTCTTTTGATACAATGGAAAAAATACGTGGGCCGCGGGGGATGGTGGCGATGATATCGGAACGCATGATCCGGATCGGGCTGGGGTTGATCCTGTGGTGGCTGTTGGCGGCGGGGGTGGTCCACGCGGAACCGCCGTCCAAGTACGATCCTTATTTGAACGGCGTGGTGGTGGTTCGGAGTTCGGTGGGCGAGGGCGCCGGGTTCTTCGTGAACGGAGACGGCTATCTGGTGACCAACCACCACGTGGTGGGCGGGGACGACACCGTGTTCATCGGCCTTCGGGACGGCCGGAGCATGAAAGGCAAGGTGCTGGCCGTGAACGAGGCCCTGGACCTGGCGCTGGTGTCCATTCCGACCAAAAGCCCGGTTCATCTGACGCTGGCCCGGCCCAACGAAGGCGGAGTGGGATCGGACGTTATTGCCATCGGCACGGCCAAGGGTCTTTCCTGGAGCGTTTCCAAGGGGATCATTTCCGGACTGCGCGATGGGGCCGATTTCAACATCGGCGACGGCGTCAGCGAAGTGCTGCTGATCCAGACCGACGCGGCCATCAATCCCGGCAACAGCGGCGGCCCGTTGATATTGTTGGAAAACGGCCACGTGGCGGGCGTGAACACCATCAGCTTCAAGAAGCATATCGCCGAAGGCATCAGCTTCGCCGTTTCGGCCGACAATGTCCGGGCCGCCTTTTCCCGGTACATCGAAGGCGGAGCGACGCCGCAGGACGCCGGGAAGCCGGAAACCGGCCTGACGCCCGAAGAAGCCGCCAAACGAAGGCTGGCCGAATGGATGACCAATCCCGAAGCGGCCATCACACGCCTGACCGGCATGCAGCCCCAACCGGCCGACGATCAAGGCGGCAAAGACATCATCTTGGCCAACCCCAAAAAATTCACGGTCAAAAATCCCAAATCCGGCGCCCTTTTGGTGGTGACCGGCCGGGCCAAGAACCGGGGATCGAGTCCCCGAAGCTACATCCGCCTCCGAGGAACGCTCCACGACGAAGAGGGCCAAACCCTGGTCACCAAAATGGTGTACACCGGCAATTATCTGACCGATGCCCAGCTTTCGGCCCTTCCCATGGCTGAAATTGAAAAACACCTGAACCAAAAAACCGGCGAAAAGAACACCAACGTAGAGATTCCACCGGGCCACAGCGTCACCTGGATGGTGGTGTTTGACCGCATTCCCAAGGAAGCCACTCAGTGGGCGGTCAACGTGGTGGGGTCCCAATAAAAAAGCTCCGGGCCACCGCCGCCTTCCTTCTTAAACCAGCGAGGCCGCCATCATGATCCGCATTCGTTCGTTTCTGATGCTTCTGATCCTCATGGGGCTGGTTTCAGGACTTTTTCCGCCCTTGGCCCAGGCCCTGACCGACGCCCAATACCAGGCCATGACCAAGGAATCCGCCGCCTTTCGCCAGGCCGAACAAAACCTGAACGATCTGTGGAAAACGCTTTCGGCCCGGCTGGCCTCGGACCGCCTGGACGCCCTGAAAAACGCCCAGCGGGACTGGGTGGTGTATGTTCGCGATACTAAAGCCCAGCGCCTGGCGGAAAAGGAAAAAATCCCCCTGGCCGAGGCGTACGCTCGGGTGACCGAGGAACGGACCGGTCAGCTCAAGGGGCTGTTCCCCGAAGCGGCCGGAGCCCCGGCCTCCTGGACGGGAACCGCTCCGGCGGCGGGTTCCGGCCTGGCGGGCACGTACGCGAGCGGCATGGGTACATTGTGGATCAAGGACCTGGGCGGGGGCCGGATCGAAGTCCGGATGGAAACCGATTGGCCGCCTCAGAACTGTTCCGGGTCCCTCCCGCCCACCAGCCTCGTGGTCAAAGGCAACCAAGCCATTTTGTCCGACGGCCAATGCGAAAAAATGCTCTTGACCTTCGGCCCGGGAAAAGTGGACGTGGAAGAACACGGTTCGTGCGAGTACCACGGGATGAACTGCAACTTCGACGGCGAATACAAAAAGATCAAGTAACCCGTACCGCCAGGAAAGGTTCATGAAATCCGGTCCACCCATTTGTCCCCGATGCAAAACACGGATGAGCTCGGCGGCTATGTACTGCGCCAGTTGCGGGCACGATCTGGAAAGCCGGACGAGGGGCAACAGCAGGCTGATGCTGCTTTTCTTTTTGGCCCTGGTCGCGGCTGTTGGAGTGTGGACGGCGCACCGGTTTGGCGGGTCCATCCTGGATCGTATACAGTCGGAATGGAACCAACAAGTATCGCAAGCGAAAAAGGAAGAACCACCCCTCCAGCGGATGGAACCGGCGGCCCCCAACCTGGCTCCGGCAAAAAAGGCGTCTCCCGGCCAGGCATCGGACAAGGCCCCCTGGAACAAGCTGTTCACCACACCGGCGGACGATCCGGCCGGTACAAAACGGATGTCGATGGGACCCTTGAACCATAAACACCTCCGGCATGCCCAAGGAAACCCACTCCTGATGATTCGGGGCGAAGTGACCAACCAGTACGATCACCCCCGTCGGTTCATCCAGGTACGGGCCTTTTTACAGGACGACCAACAAAACATCCTCAGCAGCCGGGAGGTGTACGGCGGCAACGTGATCGACGAAAAATATCTGGTTCGGCAACCGTACGCCCAGATTCTCTTGGCGTTGATGAAAAAGGAAGGCCAAGGCGGCCGGAACAACCTCGTTCCGGCGGGCGGCTCCCTGCCGTTCATGCTCGTGTTCAACGATTTGCCCCCGAAAATGGCCACATATACCGTGGAAGTGTTCCGTTCCGAGCCGGTTACCGGACCCTGACTCCGGAATCCGGATAAAACCGGGACCCCCTCGCATAAGAAGGTGGATCGAAAATGGGGATTCGTGAAGATTGGCAAAAGCTGGCGATGGACCTGGGGTTTGAATTCAAGGAAGGCCTGACGGCGCTGACCGAATCGAAATCCTTGATGATCATGGCCAGCGAACAGTTGCAGGCCGCCGATGTGGAGCAAGCCAGGAAACTGCTCAATAATCCCCTCGTTCGCCTGTTGTTTGAAAAAATGTTCGTGGGCGCGGTGGCCGGCCAGCATAAGGGATATGAAGTAGTGCTTCACCGGGGCGCGGAAACCCGGGGGAAGCGCACCCACCCCTATGTGTCCACCGGCCTTTTATTCCGGGAAAACCTGGGTTGGGGGCTGGATGTCCAAAAAGCCTGGTTCGGCACGGCCTTGGGCCGATGGCTTTTTTCCGGCGCCTATGTGCGGCTGCCCGGGTCCGATTTGGAGAAAAAACT
>JAGVGV010000711.1 GCA_020056895.1 Deltaproteobacteria bacterium | reverse complement strand
TTGCGAGCTTGGGCTCTTCGGCGAGGGCTATGGTCGGAGTCTCTTCGTCCAGGTCGAAGTCGAGTTCGTCCTCTTCAACCGGCGCGGCCTCTTCAGCCACGACCGGCGTGGCTTCTTCGGCGAGGTCCAGGTCCACGGCTTCCCCGCCGAAAATCAGTTCGTCCACCGGCCCAGGTTCGGGCAGAAAGGCTTCTAGGTCCTCTTCGGCGTCTTCATCGGCTTCGGCTTCGCCGATCTGAACAACGGAACCTTCGGCCGAGACGGCCAGGGCGGGTTCGATCAACGACGGGGGACCCGGGTCCCGTTCTTCTTCCTCGGGTCCGGAATCGGCCGCGGCGTTGGTTCCGGACGCTTCGGCCGGATCACTTGTGTCGTCGGCCCAGGCCGGAAGGGGATAACCCGCCGGAGCCAACGCCACGGGTTTGTCGATCAGCGATGATTCAGCCGGTTCGGCGTACGGCGTAAACTCGCCTTCCGGTTCCGGTTCGTCCACCGCTTCGGCGATAACGGCGCCCCGCCGGGTGGCGAAAGAGGGGGTAGTGGAATCCAGGTCCGGGTCCATCAGGGTGGTGGGCGTAGTGTCTTCGGTATCCAGCGGTTCGAATGCGTCTTCGATGGACCCGCTCAACAGGCTGTCCAAGTCCACTTCTTCGGCATGGTCGGATACTTCAAGATCGCCCAGGTCCAGATCGAAATCGTCTCCGCCTGATGGGCCGCCGGCTTCGAGGGCGCTTTCGGGGGGCGAAGATTCAAAGGCGGAGCCGCCGGAAGTGGGGACTTTGACGATAAGCGTATCCTCGCCCAAGCGGTCAAAGCCGTCCCCTCCGGTGGGCGTGGGCGCGGCCGGAGGAGCTTCGTCGTCCAGAGTCAGTTCATCGAGGTTGAAATCTTCTTCGGAAACGGGGGCCTCGCCAGGAGTCACCAGATTATCGGAAACCAGGCCGTCCAGTTCGAAGTCGAGATCGGGATCGGATGGAGGCGGGGGAGGGCTGGGCTGAGTCTTTACGGATTTGGGGGCCGGGATCCGGACCGTGACTTCGTGAAAGGATGGATGAACCGGCTCGGCGTACCGGGGCGGTTCGTCGGGCATCAGAAGTTCATCCAGGTTTACCAGGTCGTCGGTCACGTCGGGCAGATCGTCGTCAGCCAACCCCAGCAGGGAATCGTCCAGTTCGAAATCCAGATCATCCGACGCCGTGGGAGCCTTCCGTTTCTTACGGAGGTCCGGGTCCAGGACGCTGGTCACTTCCAGATCTTCGCCGCCGGCCATTGAAGAACCCCTTTTATCCGGCCCGCCGGGAGGCAGGGCCGCACGTATGGAATATGCGAAAAACGAATCAGAGACAGTCAAATTTACCATGAGCGACGAATATTGTCAAGGAATTCAAGGGGAAAAGCGTAAGCCTTTCGTTACGGGCGACGCCGGACCAAGGTTTCGGGCTTTGTCCGGCGCCTTCGCTTTTCGAGGAAGCTGTCAGCTATCCGTTATAAGCTCTCAGCTCATAAGGAAGGAATTTGGATTTAATTGATTTTTCACTAAAAACTGATTCGTTCCGCCAAAGCCGCAAGCCGCCGGCGGACAGCTTCTTCACGGCTCCGGCCGGCTGGCCCAGGATCGGGCGCGGGCCATATTGAGCCGGTCGTCTTCGTCGCTTTGGCGAGGCGTTTCCATGACCGCGCACAGGTGATTCAGTTCCGGCCGGCGGATGAACCGGGCCAGGGCCTTGGATCCGATCCGGCCCCGACCCAGGGCTTCATGCCGATCCTTTTTTTCTCCCAGGCCGAACCGGCTGTCGTTCAGGTGAAGGAAGGCCAACCGGTCGAGACCGATAAGCCGGTCGAAGTCCATCAAGGTCCGGTCCAGACCTTTGGGCGTGGCCAGATCGTACCCCGCCGCGAACACATGGGCCGTATCCAGGCAGATGCCCACCGCGGCCGGCTTGGCCGCTTCGATGCCCCGGACCATTTCGGCCAGTTCCTCGAAGCGTTGGCCCAAATCACCGGCCTGGCCGCTGGTGGTTTCCAGAAGCAGCCGGACCAGCCCCGGCCGGGCGATTTCCAGTACCCGCACGGCGGCCTGGATCACCCGAGTGATTCCGGATGGGGCATCTTCCCCCTTTTTTACTCGGCCCGGATGGACGATCACGTATTGGGCGCCCAACCGGCCGGCTCGGATCATTTCTTCGGCCAGGGTCTGGATGGAATTTTGGCGCAAGGGTTCCTGGTTGCTGGCCAGGTTGACCAGATAGGGCGCGTGGACGGCCAACGAGCCCAGCCCGGCCGACCGCCAGGCGGCCTGAAAGGCCAGAGCGTCGGCTTCATCCAGGGGTTTGGCGGTCCAGCTTCGGGGATTGCGGGAAAAAACCTGGCCGCAATCCGCGCCCACCTTGAGGGCCTGAGCCACCACGCCAGAAAAGCCTTTGGCCAGGGAATAATGGAAGCCCAGTTTCATTGGGGATTTGGTCTAGTAAATCCCCCAAGGGCGGGGGAGAAAAATTCGGTTATAGAGCTCCAGGGCGTACCGGTCGGTCATGCCGGCCACGAAATCGCACACGGCCCTGGCCCGGTCCTCGGGGGCGGCCGGGACGGGCCCCACTTCGGACAGGAACCACTGGTCGTCTTCGAGAAATATTTCGTACAGTTCGCGGATCACCTTGGCGCTTCTAAGGAAATCGGCATGGACGTAATTGACGTCGTACACGCTGTCGTACAGAAAATCCCTAAGCAGAATCATGGCCTCGCCCACTTCGTCGGAAAAAGCCAGACGGAAGCCTTCCGGTCCTTCCTCCGAGTTTTTTAAAAGATCCCGGACCATGGTGTTGATGCGCATGGACGTGCGGGCGCCCAGAACCTGAAGGCAGGTTTGGGGGATGTCCCCTTCGTGGATCACGCCGCCTCGGAGCGCGTCGTCGGTATCGTGGGCGATATAGGCGATGATATCTGAAATGCGGACCACCTGGCCTTCCACGGTCAGGGGCATTTTTTCGGGTTCGGGGGAAATGATGGAGCCCTTGCCTTTGGAATGTTTCAGAATGCCGTCCCGAACCTCGATGGTGAGGTTCAGGCCCTGGCCGTCCTTTTCCAACAGATCGACCACCCGCAGGCTTTGTTCCTGGTGGGTGAATCCGCCAGGGTAGATATCGGCCAGAATCACTTCGCCGGCGTGGCCGAAGGGCGTATGGCCCAGATCGTGGCCCAGGCAGATGGCCTCGGTAAGGTCTTCATTGAGCCTGAGGGCTCTGGCCAGGGTGCGGGCGATCTGGGACACTTCCAGGGTGTGGGTCAGGCGGGTGCGGTAATGGTCGCCGGTGGGGGCCAGAAAGACCTGGGTTTTGTGTTTGAGCCGTCGGAAGGCCTTGCTGTGGACAATCCGGTCCCGGTCCCGTTGAAAGGCGGTTCTAAGGTCGCATTCGGGTTCGGCTTCAAGGCGGCGGGCGTTGGCGGACAAAGCCGCCCATGGGGAAAGCCAAGCCGCTTCCCGTTCTTCCAGGTGCTGGCGCATGACGATCATGGTCCGACCTTGTGGCCCGGAACGAAGGCCCGGCCTATTACGGGTGGAGCTTCGTTCACGGCGTTCCGAATGGCCGGGAGGAGGGGCTGGGCGGCGGCTGGCCGTCCTGCCCCTTCCCGGTTCCGTTTCCCGCGCACTTATTCCGTCAGGCCCGAATCCAGGGCCTGGGCGATGCGGCTTTTCAGTTCGGTCAGATCGAAACTTTTGATCACGTAATGGTCCGCGGCGATGGACTTCATGTCTTCCTTGAAGGTATCGTACGCGGTACAGAGTATCACCGGGAGGTCATAGTACTTGTTACGGATATCCTGAAGAATATCCAGCCCGTTGAAATCGACCATCTTGATATCCAGAACCACCAGGTCCGGCTTTTCCTCTTCAATCCGTTCAAGCAGCCGGAACCCGCTTTCGGCGGTGATAACCTGATAGCCCTCCTCGGCCAATTCTTCGGAATACAGAAAACGGATGTGTTCCTCGTCATCCACGATCAGGATTTTTTTGGGCATGTCGAACCTCCGGAGGGGATTTGCCCGGATGGGGCCGGTTTTCCCTCATGGGTCACCCAGAAGGGGGTCATAGAGGCCAGCGTTCCACCAGGTACGGTTTGTTCTCTTCGAACACCACGCATTCGTTTTCGATGAATTCCTCGGTCTGCTGAATGGTCATCCGTTCCGTTTTCCGCACGAAGGAAAGGGTTTTGCCGTAGTACAGGGGCGCCAGCGCTTCAAGCAGCCGGTCCCGGTCCTGGGCCGGGCTTTTTTTGAACGCCACCGCCGTTTCGAACAGAACGCGAACCCAGGTTCGGATGGGGAAATCGAACCGGTCCAGGCTGGCGGACCGGGCGTCCAGTATCTGGCCGTACACGTCATCCGAAAAGATTTCGCGCCACAAATCCAGACAGGTTTTGAAACCTTCGGCCATCCGGTCGTACAAGGCGGCCTGGTTGACGTTGACCGGAGGCGGCATTTCGGATTCGCCCAAACCAAAGCCGTAGATGGAGGTGGGCCGGCTGTGCCGGATCCGCTTCCAGAACGGAGCGTAGGGGATCATCATTTCGAAAACCGCGCCCACCACTTCGCGGAACAGGGCCCCGGACGTGTGCTCGGCCGCCTTGGGCTTGTGGATTCTCGGCCGGCCCATGAAGGATTGGCAGATGGGGATGGAATGGTTCATGGCCAGGGTGGTCATCCAGATATCGATGCCGAAATTGCCCACGTACGGGCTCCAGTGGTTGGCCAGATTGAAAATTTCGGCCATGTTGCCCGAAAACCCGAAATCCCCGCCAATGGGCTGCCGGACGCGCCGGCCGTACAGGCAGCGAGTAAGGGGATAGGCGATCGAATTGGTGATCGTGCCATCGTATTTGTGGCGGACGTAAAGGGGCGTGACGAACCCGAAATCGTTATCCAGCGGTTCGGCCAGATGCTTGATCCACTGAGGGGTGATGCTTTTCAGGTCCGCGTCCACCACCGCCACGGACCGGGCCCCCAGTTCCAGGGCCTTGCGAAAAAGGTTCCTCAGGTTGTTTCCCTTGCCTCGGACCCCGGGTTCGGTCAGCAGGCAGATTTTTGGCACATCCGTGGCCGTGGCCAGGAACACGTTGGGCGTGTCGTCGTCCGAATTGTTGTCGCAGTTGATGATTACCGATCGGCGCTTGCCGAAATACCGGATCAGGCCTTCGTTGGCCTTTAGGGTGGGAAAGGCGATGTTGGCCGCTTCGTTATAGGAAGGAATGCCGATCACGACGTCGGCTTCGGTTACCCCTTCCGGATTGATCTCCCGAACCTGCATACCCTGGCCGCCCCTTTGGGGAGCATAAGGAACCTTGCCGAAGGTTCCATTCCTCACTATACCTCAAAGGGACAACCAGGGAAACACGATTGTTGGGAAAGCATTCCGTTATGTCCCAGGCGGCGGGGTGAGGGCGGTTGCGCGGTAAAGGGGGCTTGTGTTCCTTAGCTTCATGCAATCGAACCCTTCGGGAACCCCCTCACACCCGTTCAATCCCCCAAGGGCGCGAGGGGTTGGCGCTCGCCGCCTTTCACGAAAGGCGTACAAGAACCCGCTATTCCCGTAAAGCCCTCAGTAAGAGCAAGGCGTGTTCCAATTCTTCGCGTTTGCGTTTTTCTTCCGCCGGGTCGGGGCGGTCGGGGTCGCCCACGCGGTAAATCAATTGTTTCCGTCCGTCTTCATCCGTGGTCACTTCTTCCACCGGATTGATGTGCCGGCCCGAGCGGTAAATGATCACCTTGCGGCCGTCGGGCTGGGTTACGATTTCCCGGCCCAGGATGGGTTTTTGCGGCGGAGAGGTAACAACGCCCGGACTCGTTTGGGGCCCCGAAGGCTCCGGTTGTCCGGAAGCCAGGTTCGATCCCGGGGATGGGCCGGTTTCCACGGCCTTTGGGGTTTCCGGAACGGCCTGCTTGCCCGGAGCCGGCGGTTTTTCCGAAACCGGAGCTTTTTCCGGCGGCGTAACGGGTTCCAGGTGCAAAGGCCGTTCCGCACCCGAGGGTTCGTTCCGGCCCGCGGCCACGATTTCCTGCACCATCAACGCTTTCAGCGTTTCCGGTTTGACGCCCCGGTTCTTCAAAAGCGTCAGTTCCCGAACGGTCAGGGGCGCTCGGACCAGATGCCCGCTGGCTCGTTCCATTTCCAAAAACAGGATCACCGCCTCTTCGTCGAACCCCGAAACCAACAGTCCGGTGATGTCCGGAACGGCGGGGACGGCCCTTCGCCGGCCGGGCTGGTCCAACAGGTCCAGGTACGCCTTGAGCCCATCCGGTCCCAGGCCGGCCTGTTCGAGGGCTCGATGGTTTTCGACCGAAAGGTCGGCTCCGAACGCCGCGTCCGCGCCCGGGCCGGAAACCAACAGCCCGGCCAGGAGCAGGATCGATGGAAATAAATAGATTCGTTTCATGTTGGAAAAATATAGCAATTTTCTTGCCAACGCGCCAGGGGACGGCCCGACGGCCGCGCCGAAATTAAAAGAGATTCAAGGACGTCCCGACTTGAAGGAACACATCCCGGGCGCTCGTCGTTTTCACCGCGAACAGCACTCGGTGGAGACCGGTGTTCGGATGGGAGGCCTGGAAGGCCTGGACTTCGCCCAGCAGGATCCGGGCGCACCGTTCCAGCGGCATGGCCCCAACGCCGGACCCCATGGGCGTGAAAACGAGGCCGGTCACGGGCAGGGAATCGGCCAGGATCAAGCTGTTTCGAGCGGCCCGGGCCAGAACGCCATCCGATGTGCGCTGACGGAGCCTCAATAAAAAGAGGGGGTTCAGGTCCCAAACATCGAGCACGGCCGCGTGGATGATGTACCGGAACGGCAAAAGGCCTCCGGACGTGACCACCGCGTCGCCCAGGCCAATGGTCCCATGGGCTTTCCGTTCCCGCCGGACCTGGCTTCCGGCCCGGCGGTAAATGGCTTCCGATACATGGGACCCCCACCACAGGGTCGGCTGCCGGTTGGCGGGGTTTACCAGGGCGTCGGCCGGCGCTTCCAGGGCGCCTTCGGCCAGAACATCCACGATCGGCAAGGGGTTCGGTTCCTTTTCTAAAGCGTGGGCAAGGCCGCCGTGACCATCCGGGATGGGTCCAAAAGGTTCATCCGACGGGTAAGGCCGCCGGTGCCGGGGTTTTGAACCGCCAGAGGCCGGAGGGTATCGGCGGCCTGGTCATACAGACCGAATTCCTGGTGAACCAGGGCCAGTTGAATACGTTCTTCCGCCGATCCCGGAGTCGTTTTGAAGCGAATCTTCAATTCGGCTTCGGCCAAAGCCTTCCGGCGGTCCGGTCCCAGCCGAAGGAAGGTACCGCCGCCCGAAGCCACTACCCGACCTTTGGCCGTAAGGGCGTCCACGGTCCATGAGTACCACCGTTCGTCCTGGAAGGTCCATCCGGTCAGAGGGCAGGATGGGTTTTTGGTTTCGCGGGAGGCCATCTTTTTGCCCTTGTCGTCTTTCAGAACCAGGCGGTACCGCGCCGCTTTGGGAACGGGAACCCAGCGGGGGGGCGATGGGTCCAGAACGGCGGTTTTGAACAGGTTCAAAGGGAGAATCCGTCCTTCGCCCAGGCATTGATTCTTGAAGGCTTCCCGGCGGTCGGCCAAAGGTCCGGACGCGGGTTCTTCGCCGAACAGGTCATCACCCCGGAGGTTCGGGACGGACGATGCCATCCGCCCTGAACTGGGGGGGGTCATGCTTTTAAGGGCCGTCGCGCCCACATGCTGGGTATCGGACCCCACCATGGCGGCGGGAACGGGCAAGGTCGATTGGGATGTTTCCACCTTCAGGCCTTCCACCAGGCTTTGGTCCGGGGTCACCACCAGGGATCCAGGGCCGGTCAGCCGTTCCCGTTTGCCGGAAGTGAAATAGTGGATCACCAGAACCGCGCCGGGGTCCAGGGTGATCCGGTCGCCTTCGGCCAGAAAATCCATCAGCCCCAAGGCCCGGTCATTTTTTTCGCCGCCCGAGTACCGGGCCGGACCGCCCGAAAGGTCGGTCACCATGGCCGCGTCTTCGGCCCAAACCGGCCCGCCGCCCCAGCCCAGGCCGATAAACCCCATCAGAATCACGATCCCCACCGTGCGCTTCATGGTAAAACCTCCGCGCCCCAACCAGCCGGGACTTGACCCCGACCTCGATGCTTGGCTATGCTTTGTTTCCAAAACCACCTTGGGAGCAGGCCGATGAAAATCGCCCCCGATCTGTTTTTCTACCCCTGGGAAAACTACACCCAGAACAATTGCAACAGTATCATGATCGGCGGACCGGTCAAAGTCCTGATCGATCCCGGCCACAAACGCCCCTTTCCCTATCTGGAACGCGCCATGACCGCCGATGGGTTCGCCATGGACGACATCGGCATGGTTCTTTTTACTCATTGCCATCCGGACCACATGGAAGCGGGCCCCGATCTGGCCCAGCTTGGCGCCCGGCTGGCGCTTCATCCCGAAGACGAGGCGTATTTGAAAAAAATCGGCCCCGCCTTTTTCCAGTCCATGGGGCTGCCCATGCCCGAAGTGAAGATCGACCTGCATCTACGCGAAGGCGACCTGACCGTGGGCGGCAAGACCTTCCAGGTGTACCATACTCCCGGCCACAGCCCGGGGTCGATCTGTCTGTACTGGCCCGAAATCAAGGCTTTGATTACCGGCGATCTGATTTTTGCTCAAGGAGTGGGCCGGACGGATTTTCCCGGAGGCAGCGGCCGGAAGCTGAAGGAAAGCATCGAACGCATGTCCGGCCTGGAGATCGACATCATTCTGCCCGGCCACGGCCCCGCGATCATCGGCCGGCCCAACGTGGCTCAGAATTTCAAAACCATTCGCGAAATGTATTTTCCGATGCTGTAGAGGGTGGATCGGGACGGAGGGAATCCTGACGGTTTCCGGGGGGAGCGGGGTGATGGCCCCGCCCCGATCCGGATCAGGCCTCGTCCTCCAGATCGATGGGATCATCGGATTCGACTCGGAAACCGTTGGCGCCGGCGGCAACGGGGGGTCGTCCTGTTGCCTTCGCCGGGTCCGGTTCGGCTTCCCGCGACGTGGCCAGGTCCCGGCGCAAGGAATCGCTGGCGCCGAACAGGGCCAGCATATGGGCGCAAGGACCCTGATTCAGCAGGTTGTCCCGGAAAAAATCGCAGGGGCAGACGCCAAAGATGATCCGGCCGTATTGGTTGATCACGATCTCGGTGGGTCCCACGCCCCCGGCCGTTCCCTGGACCAGATGATCCCGATAAATGATTTCCCTCAGAATGGGGCCGTCCGGCGTTTTCAGCTTTTTCGTTTTCCGGGTTTCCCGGGGCCGGCAATCATCCACCTCTACGCGGCCTTCGGTGGTCCAGCGCCGGGCCTGGTCCAGCCGGGGGTCGGGCGGGAACAGCCGGGCCTCGTCGATGGGGATATCAAAGAGTTCCCGGTGCCTGAATTCCCTTTGTTCCACGTCGTAGATCGCCCGTCCCTGGCGGCAAAGCCGGATCAACAGGCGTTCCGCGGTTGCCGGATCGACGTTCAGATTGTCCGCTAGGTCGCGTGAACGGATTTTATAGCGTTCCTTCAGCAGAACCAGGGCTTGTTCCAGAAGGGGGCCATCGGCCGGTTCCGGCCCGGAAGCCAGATGGAACCCATAGGCTTCGGACCAATTCTGGCCGCCGAAGCCGGTCATCCCCAGCACGAACGTCAGGCCTTCCAGATGAACGGCGTAGAAACTGGGCAGAGCCCGACCTTTCAGATATACCGTCACCTGATCGGCGAAAGGCAGAAGGGGTTCGATCAATTTCAACCGCCGGCGGCCGAAGGTCCGGATCACGTGGGGCTGAGTGTACCCGTGGTCGGCCCCTTTGAGCGGAAAAGCCCGCTCCCATGGTTCCAGAACGATCTTCGCGCCCTGGTCCGGATCGAATTCATACCGCAGGCCCCGGGGGGACACCTTGGCCTTGGTGTACCGAAGGAACCGGATGGCGGCCAAAAGGTCCACCGGCCGCACTTGAACTCTTGTGCCGGGGGAAGCCATGGCGGCCTGAAGGTTCAAAAAGCCGCGAACCCAGGGGTCGGGCAGGTCCACCTTTCGTTCGTACCGGCCTCCGGCGCCCGAGGTTTTCACTTCAAACCCTTGAGGTTCGATCCGCAGCCAGGTTTCCCTCGATGTCCGCATT
>JAGVGV010000019.1 GCA_020056895.1 Deltaproteobacteria bacterium | reverse complement strand
ATCGTGACCATGGTCGGAGCCAACGGCGCGGGCAAATCCACCACGCTCAAAAGCATTTTCGGCCTTACCCGCGTTTCATCGGGCCGGATTTTGTTTGAAGGAAAAGACGTAACCCGCCGGAAAACCCACGATCTGGTCCGGATGGGGTTGGCGTACGTGCCCCAGGACCACAACATATTCCCTTCGCTTTCGGTCCTGGAAAACCTTCAGATGGGCGCCTATGCGGCCCCGCCCAAGGAAATCGGCGGCCGGGTGGCCATGGTATGCGAACGTTTTCCCATTTTGAAGGAACGATCGAAGCAGAAAGCCGGCACCTTGAGCGGCGGGGAACGCCAGATGCTGGCCATTGGCCGCTGTTTGATGGCCGCGCCCCGGCTGATGCTGCTCGATGAACCCTCCCTGGGCCTTGCCCCTCTCATCATCGCGTCCCTTTTCGAACAGATTCAGGCCATCAACCAGTCCGGAACCACCATCCTGCTCATCGAACAAAACGCCCGCCGGGCCTTAAGCATCGCCGACCGGGGATACGTGATGGAACTGGGCCAGATCCGGCATGAAGGCCGGGGATCGGACCTCCTGGAAGACGACCAGGTTCAGCGAGCCTACCTGGGAACGGGCGAAGAAGCGGCCTGATACCAAGGCGCCATCAAATGACTACCGGTGGCCTTCGTTTGGATCGGGCCGGAGGGGGGCGCGGCCCAAACGAACCAGCCCCCTCCCATCCCCCTCTTACCCCCTCCGCTCCAGCTTGGCCAGGGCGGATTCAATCCGGTCCAGGGCTTCGGTCAGAACGTCCGGGCTGGTGGCGAAGTTGATCCGCAGATGGCCTTCCCCCGCCGGGCCGAAGTCCGATCCGGTTTCCAGAACCACCTTGGCTTCCTTCAACAGGTAATCGTACATTTCGGCGCTGGTCTTGCCGTATGCGCTGAAATTGGGGAACAAAAAGGGTGACGCCTGGGGCGTGGGGCACCAGACGCCCGGCATGGCCCGAAGCCGCTCCAGGCCCAGGTCCCGCATCCGGACCAGGTGCGCCCTTAGGTCCTTCAACCATGCGCCGCCGTGGGTCAAGGCCGCCAGGGCCGCCGCCTGAGCCAGAGTGTCGGTATGGACCAGAATCTCGTACGCCTTTTGCCGGATGGCCTTGATATGCGGGCCATGGCCGACCACGTACGCGATGCGGAACCCCGGAAAGCCATAGGCCTTGCTGAAGCCGAACACCGTGAGCGTGGTTTCGAACGCCTGGTCCGAAAACGAGGCCGGGCTCAAATGAGTCCCTTCAAAAATCATGTCTTCGTACAGTTCGTCCGAAAACAGCACCAGGTTGTGGCGGATGGCCAGGTCCACCAGGGCTTCCAGATCGGGCCGGGTCAGCACCACGCCGCAAGGGTTGTGGGGATTGCAAAGCATGATGAGCCGGGTGCGGGGCGTGATGCGGGCCTCGATACCGGCCAGGTCCAGCCTCGCGCCTTCCGGAGCGAGCGTAAGGGAATGGTGCACGGCCGCGCCGCCCGCGCCGGCCACCTTTTTCATAAAATGAGGATACACCGGCGAGGGGCAGATCAGGGCCTCGTCCCCGGGCCGGAGGGCGTATTGGGTCACGGCCCAGATGGCGAACATGGTCCCCGGAACCATGGCCACGTCTTCCGGACCCACCGGAATGCCGTTGACGCGGCGCACCTTTTCGGCCGCGGCCGCCAGCACGTCCGGGTCCCCATGAAGCGACGCATAGGGCGCACGGTCTTCATCGAGGGCCTTGCGAACGCCTTCCTTGATGAATTCCGGAGCCGGAAAATCCAGGTCCGCCACCGACAGGGACAAGACATCCGGACCCCATGCCCCCCACTTGAGAGCGGCTCGGCGGCGCAGAAATTCACGATTCACTTGCTTGAAAAAATCCATGTCGGCCCCCATAATATTTTTGGCTGGTTCACCCCTTGCGGGGACAGGGTTGATTTGATATAATAGCATACAACTGTTTATCATTTCCATTTATGTTCATGGACCTACCGGGGAGTATGTAAGATAACGTCTTAGATTGCGGCGGAAAGCACTAAGCATTCGGCTCAATTCCTAAGCCAATACCCTATTTTCAATTCCGATTCCATCCGACCTGAATACCCGGCCTAGGCTGATTGTGAGTCTTCCTAAAAAAACCTATGGTGAATCACAAGGGGAGAGGTTTTGTAAGGAGCTTTCGGCTCCGGAAAAGACCTCGACGCCGGAAGCGTTCCACCCGGCCAGGTGGAAGGCGGCCATGGGCCGCCCGGACTCTTTCCGCGCCCCCCAGGCTTAGCGGCTCCCGTTTCCAACCATTGCTTTTTGAAAGGGCTTTTGAGGAAGGACCAAGAAGGCGGAAGGTTAAGGCTCGTTTCACATCAGGGTTCAGGATCCAGCGGACTGAAAAGGGGAGGGGCCATGAATCAGTATCGGGAAGATGACCAGCCTTTGGACGGCCTGATTGTAAGTGAAGCTGGCTTGGGTTTCGAAGAGAACGATCCGGAACGGGAATACGAACAGGAATGGTTCGAACCGGTCGAGGAAGCCCGTGACAGTTCGGCCGATGAAGTGATTTCCCCCTATTTCCGCGAAATGAAGCGGATCCCCCTTTTGAACGCCCAGGACGAGCAGCGGTTGGGCCGCCGGATCAAGGAAGCTCAGGCCTCGCTCTTGGGCTT
>JAGVGV010000182.1 GCA_020056895.1 Deltaproteobacteria bacterium | reverse complement strand
GGGGACGCGGGTTCGAGGCGGCCGGGGTCGGGCGGCCAGAACGGTCATGAACCGGTAATACTGGGAGGCCACCTTGGAAAGGGTGAATTCGTCATGGATGATCCGGGCGCCCGCCAGAGCCCGGCTTTGGTTTTGGTCCCAGTGGACGATCACGTCCAGAAGCTTTTCCCTTAAATCCTGGTCGCCGCTGTAGGTGAACAGCCCTTGTTCTGGACCGGCCCAAAGCGATAGGCAGCTTCCTTCCTGAACCACCACCGCCGTCCCCAGGCCCAGGGCTTCGATTCCCCTTGTGGGCATGGCGCCGGGATGCCGGATGAAGGTGAAGGTGGCTTTGGTGTTTTGCAGAATTTCGTCGTACACCTTTTGAAAAGTAAAGCCGTCGATGGCCCAGACCCGGGCTCCGTCCGGCAGCGCCAGGGCTTGACGAAGGGGCCCGAGCTTGTCCGGGTGATAGGGGTGGAGTAGGGAGCCGGACTGGAACACATCCACCCGTGGAGGCTGCCTGGGCGGCGGATAGGGAATGGCGTCCCGGACGCCGAAGGATTTGGGAAAGGTGCTGACCGGGCAGGGCGCCAGCCGTCGGACATCGGCCCATTCGGTAGGGTCCGTGACCACCATTTCGTCGAAAATTTGGAGCCAGGGGTACACCGCCTGGATGTGCATGTCGTAATCGGCGGTCTGGCCCAGGAGAGGGCAGGGGAGGTCCTGAAGGTTGGGAGGAATGGCATGCCATTCCACCATTTTGCACAGGTAAAAATCCGGCGGGTCGTCGGCTTGGACAAAATCGTTCACGTCCGCCCAGGGCCGGTTGGCTCGGTCTTCGGGATGGAAGCTGATGTTGTCGACCTGAAATTTGGGGTCCGGGGCGGCGAGTGAAAAAAAATCCGAATGCCCGCCTCTAAGCCAAGGCAGCTGGGCCAGAATCCGTATTTTGGGTTTTTCGATCAACCGGGCCAGATTCCGGGCATGTTCCGCGGGAATGTGCCGGAGGACGGGGAGCGCGTCCTGGTCGCGGCCGGCCATCCAGTAGGCCACGCCCCGATAAAACCGGGCGTCCTCGCCGTTTTGGCGTTTCAAGCCATTAATAGCCGGTTCCGTCAGCCCCACCAGTCCCAAGGCCGCGTATTTTTCCCAGGATTCGGGATCGCCGTCCCGGGCGGCGGTGACGAAATCCCCCTGATGAAAAGCCCGTCGGGCTCGTTCAAAGCGGTCTTCGGCCAGGGGGGCCGCGCCTTCCCTGGCCGGGGTTGGGCGGCTTTTGGCCAAAGCCTGATTTCGGGCGCGTTGGTTCGCTTTCGGGGGCATGGGGTCCAATCTCCCTGGTCCGTCAGCCCAAAAGGTGGCGGTGTTTGAAAAAGGCGAAGTTGTGGTCCAGTTCGTCCAGTTCCAGGGCGCGGTCGTACACCAGCATGTTGAACAGTTCGAACTTGGGGTTGAACCGCATCCGGCCGTAGGGCGTGGTTTCAAACCGGGTTTTCAGGTTTTCCACCACGAACTGGAGCTGGCTCACATGCCGGTCCCATTGGGCTTCCACGTTGAATTCGATGTTCCCCGGCGCGCCGATGTTCACGTAGTAGGGCGAATCCTTGGTGGTGGCGCCCACGTACGTGGCGTCGAAATCCATTACGTGGTCGTCCAGGGCCACATGGCCTCGGCCGGAACGGGAATCCACCACCAGGGCGGCCCGGTACGAAGTGTTGGGCAAAAGATCGATGGGATGAGTACAATGGACCGACCGGGTCAGCTTGGTCAGGCCGTTGTTCTGCACGCTGTGTCGAAGCCGGGTGTTGTAAAAATTGTAAAAATAAAAAGAGAACCCACAGCCGCCGAAGGGATTGCCGTGGGCGTTGTCGGCGAGCAGGAAGTGCGGATTGCCGATGGTCGGCCCGGTCCGGAAGCAGCAATCCACGGTATAGACCGCGCCTTCCTTGGACCAGGTTTTGAAGTACCCGGACTGGCTGCCCAAAAGGCGGATGAAGTTGAACCCCTTGAAGACGAAGGCCCGGCCGTTCCAGTGGGGGTCGGCCAGGGGATGGGAGGCTTCGCCGGGGAGTTCGCCGTCGTGGTTGCCTTTCAGATCGTGCCAGATCATGCCCTGGCCCGGATAGGAAAAGGGATCGGCGGCGTCCAGGTGGACGTACAGGCCTTCCTGGACCACTTCGTCGGGCGCCGTACCGTTTCGTCGGATCAAAGGTAAGGGAGCGGACATGGGGGTTCCTCGCGATGGGGTGTCCACGTTGCTTTCGCTCATGGGGCGGGTCATCCTTCGCCTTCGCCGGCCTTCACGGCCAGACGGTGCCGGTATTCCACCTGATCCAGCGACGCGGCCGGTCCGGGCTGGGAGCCGTCGCGCCAATCGGCTTTTCTCAGCCGAAGGCCCGATCGTTGGATGTCGTCCACCGAGGCCCGGTACCGGGCGGCGGCGAGCCGGATGGAATCGCTGATCGGCTGGGTCGTACGGTTTTCCGAAGCCAACTGTTCCAAAAGGTCCGCGGCTTCGGGAAACAGGATCGAATCCCGCGCCAGTTCGTGAAGCAGCCGTTCGGCCATGAGCATGTCGTCCACGGTTTTTCCGGTATTGAGCACCACGTGGTTTTCCACGCCCTTGGCTCGTTTCTGGTCCACCACTCCGGCCCGTTCGATCATGATTCGGGCCAGCCGGAGCCGGTAAGGGGCGAAATCGCGGTCGAGCGAAACCGCCTTGGACGCGTGTTCCACGGGGTTGGCGTAGAACGACAGGTAATGGTGGAGCGAGGCCAGAATCAGCCGGGTCAGGTCCGGCCCCACCTGGACGCCCCGGCTCAGGTGAAAGGTGACCCGATCGAAGTATTTCCGGTAATTGAAGAAGCCCGAATAGCAGTCCCAGGGGAACACATCTTCCAGCACATCCACCGCCCAGTGGTGGAAGGGGGCCTCAAGGGTTTGGCGGGCGAAAGCCAGAGCATTGGTCACCATGTCCGGCCGGCCCAGGTGAAGGACCGTTCGGATCAGGTTGAACCGAAGGGGCAGGGACCGGGGGAACTGGTTCACGCCGCTGGTAAACAGATTCAGAGCCAAGTCCAAAAGCTGGTGGACCGGGGGTGGATACCCCGGTTCGAAATCGCGGATATGAGCCAAGGTTCCGGCGTAGTCCAACACCAGTTCCCGAGTCAGATCGATAAACAATCGGCTGGACGGTTCCTGGTTCAGCCGCTTTTCCAGCCGATCCAACCGGTCCCGCATCAGGGCATGGAGAAGTTGCGGTCCCCCCGGCAGCCAACCCCGGGCCATGACCATTCGTTTTTGGTACAAGCCGGACCGGTCCGCTTTTTGTCTGGGACCGCGCGGCCGGGCGGCCAGAACGGTCAGAAATCGGAAATACTGGTCCGCCACCAAGGGCAGCCGGAAGTCCCGGCGGACCTTCAGGGCGCCCTTGTACGCCCGCTTCTGGAAATCGGGCCAGTTGTCGGCGATGCGGCCGAGGGCCGCCTCGAGGCTTCCCGGTTCCGGGCCGTATTCCAAAACGCCTTCGTCCTCACCGAAGTATAGCCCCAGGTTGCTACCCTTCTGAACCACCACCGCCGTGCCCATGCTCAGGGCTTCCAGGCCTCGGGTTGGCATGGCGCCGGAATGGCGGACGAAGGTATAGCAGGCCTTGGACCGTCCCAGGAGCCCGGTGTAGGTGTCGGCGCTGGAAAAGCCGTCGTAGAACCAGACTTTTTTAGCGGGGTCCAGCCGCAGCATTTCCAGGCAGGGGGCCGCTTTGTCGGGATGGTAGGGGTGCAGAACGAAGCCGGACTGGAACACATCGATATCCCGGGGTCCGGTGGGAATGGGCGGCAGGTTCTCGGCCACGCCGAAGGCCTTGGGGCAGGTGACGGCGGGGACCTTGACCAACCCTTTGGCATCCTTCCATTCCGTGGGATCGTTGACCACGATCTCGTCGAACAGCCCCAGCCAGGGGTACAAGGCCTGGATGTGGAGATCGAAATCGGCCGTGTGCCCGATGACCGGGCAGGGCAGATCCTGCAGGTTGGGAGGAACCAGGTGCCATTCCACATTCTTGGCCACGAAGAAATCGGGCGGGTTCAACGGGTCCACGTATTTGCGAACGTCCGCTTCGGGTTCGTGGCCCAGATCGGAGGGATGAAAACTGATGTTTTGAACCCGGAACCGGCCGTTGGGGTCCAGGCCCGACAAGAAGTCGGACGAACCGGTCCGGACCCAGGGCAGCATGGCCAAAACGTTGATCCGGGGTTTCCGGATGAGTCCCAAAAGGTTGCGGGCGTACTCCAGATCAATGCCTTCGAGCGTTCGGGCCGCCTGCTCGTCGTCGC
>JAGVGV010000578.1 GCA_020056895.1 Deltaproteobacteria bacterium | reverse complement strand
GCCGTCGGCTCCGCCGGTCAAAACACTTTGCAGGTCCGGACTGAAGGCCACGTCCACCACTTCGCCGGCATGACCGGTAAAGGTCTGGAGGCAATGGCCGGTTTCCAGTTCCCAAAGACGGACCTCTCCTTCGCTGTTGCCCGTCAGAGCCCACCGGCCATCCGGACTCAAACGCATCGCGTGGATCAGGCTTTCCTTGATCTGCATCTCCCGGAGTGTTTTTCCGGTCTGGATATCCGCCAGTTCCAGAGGGGCCGACCTGGTGGCCGACGCGTCCAGGCCGGCTTCGAAGCCGCCATCGACCGAAGTGTAAGCGGTTTCGAGGATATCCCAAGCGCTGATCTTTTTCTCCCCGCCGCAAAGGACCATCCTTCCGTCGGGGTTGAAGGTCAGCATGTTGACCCATCCCACGTGGAGGATGGTATCGATGATTTCCTGGCCGGGCAGGTACCGGTGGACGGCTTCCCGCCAGGACCGGGGCATGTCGCCGAACCGTCGGGAGGCCCAATCGTAAAAAGTGTCGGCTTCGGCCGGCCGGCTCAACCGCCGGATGGCCAGAGACCGGGCGGTGATCACGGCCGGGTCTTCGTGGCCCTGTTCCATGACCCGGGTGAAGAGGTCTTCCACCTGTTTCCATTTGAGCGGGTCCGCCGATGGACCGGCTTCGGCCGCCAGCGCCAAGCCCAGATGCTTGAGCTCCCTGGGGTTCGATTCCCCCACGCGCTCGGATTGGAGCAGAAACGACGCCGCCCGGCCGTAATCCCCGAAATACAGGGACAGCCGGCCCATGACCTGCTTGTGCCGCCGTTCGTTCCCGTGCGTCCGGCCCACTTCCATCATCCGCCGGAAAACATCTTCGTACGTGGCTTCCTTGTACCGGGCTTCGAACATGGCCGCGTTGAACGAGGCTTCCAAATGATGGGGATCGGTTTTCAACGCTTCCCGCCAAGCGGCTTCGGCCCGGCGGGTCTGGCCGATGGTCATGAAGGAAACGCCCTGGTTGTTGAGCGAATCGGCCAGCAGGCGGGAAGCCCGGGGTTCGGGACGGGGGTAAGGTTTGCCTTCGGTTTCCAGATACGTCCGGATCAAGGTTTCCCGGATTTCCTGAAAACTTCCCGGCCGGTCTTCCGGAGCCTTGGCCATGCACCGGAGCATGCATTCGGCCAGAATAGCGGGGATTTCCGGTGTGAATTCCCTGGGGTCGGGCGGCGGCTGTTCCAGGTGGATTTTCTCCCACTGCATCAGCTTGACCACGGGCATGGCGTGCCGGTACGTGGAGTCGAGCTGAAAGGGGCGGCGGCCGCAAAAAATATCGTACATCAAACAGCCAAAGGCATACACGTCGGCCGGGAAACCGGCGGCATGAGCCTGCTGCCACTGTTCCGGAGCCATATACGGCGGAGTGCCCAAGGCCATGCCGGCCAGAGTGATGGTCTGCCAGTTCACGTCGGTTACGATCTCGCGGTCCAGCGTATCGCCCAGGCCGGACATGCCTCCAATGGTATCCTGCCCCCGCGAGGCCATCATGCCCAAACGTTCCGGATCCGGAGCGCCTCCTTCGGCCACCCGGCCCACCAAACCGAAATCCGTGATCTTGGCCGTGCCGTCGTAATTCATGAGAATATTGGCCGGCTTGAG
The DNA here is from genome assembly GCA_020056895.1 of Deltaproteobacteria bacterium. Lineage (GTDB taxonomy): Bacteria > Desulfobacterota > Desulfarculia > Adiutricales > JAGVGV01 > JAGVGV01. The sequence continues at coordinate 6,770 of JAGVGV010000578.1, read as the reverse complement.
ATCCCGGTGAACCACTCCCCGGTGGCGGGAGCCATCATCGTCCCGCCAGAAAAAGGTGTGGGTATGCCGCATGCCCGAAGCGATCTGCGCGGCGGTATCCAGCTTCTGGCCCAGGGAAGGGTTTTTGGTTTTCATCCAATCGCCCAAAGTGCCGCCGCCCACGTATTCGATGAACAACCAGGGAATCCCCCGGATTTCCCTTAAATAATAGGCGGAACAGATATTGGGGTGGATGCCCAGGCCCATCCAGGCTTCGGCTTCCCGGTGGAACCGGGACTTCTGGGCTTCGTTTTCCAGGAGCGAAGCATGGGGGGCCTTAATGGCCACCATGCGTTCCAACTCGCGATCGTACGCGAAAAAGACTTCACCCATGCCCCCTTTTTTCGAATCCTTGACCTCGTACCGGCCGCCGATCACCTTTCCGGGCCGCCAGAGGGACCTAGGCGAAGGGGCCGGTTTTTCCACCGGAATGGTTTCCGCTTGCTTTTGAATGAGCTTGAGCAGGCTTTCGGCGTCGTCCTGGCCTTCCTTGAGCCTCAAGGACTGCCGGACCGCCTTCTCCGCTTCGTCCACGCGCCCCAATTTGAGCAGAAAATAGCCGCGAAAGTACCAGCCTCGGGGATCATCGGGCCTCAACGCGCACCACTGGGCCAGGAGTTCGATCCCTTGGGACCAATCCTTTTTTTTCAACGCGCCTTGGACATCGGTTTTCAGCTGCTTGAGATCCGTCATGATTCCGGTGGTTGTTGGTCAAATGTTCAAATTTGCGCCAGGGGCGGTTTTCCCCTTTCCGCCGATTAGCGGCCCCGGCGCGATTCCCCGGGAACCGGGGGGCGGATCAATGGCGCGGAAGAGGCCAGCCTTCCTCCACGCAGACTTCCTCCAGGGCGGCGCGGAACTGCACGGCGGATTGGTACCTTTTTTCCACTTCTTTTTCCACCGCCCGATCCACGACCTTGGCCAGCGTTGGGGGCAGGTCGGCATTTCGTTCCAGGATGGGGATCGAAGGGTCCTCCAGAACGATCTGAACCGGGTGGCGCTGTTTTTTCCCCGGGGATGTTTTGTCCGCTTCGGCGGCCGGATCGGGGAAATCCACGGAATATTTGGCCGTGAGCATATAGTACAGGCTGGCGCCCACGGCGTACACATCCACGGGCGGCCGAACGTATTTGTAATTGGTGATCTGTTCCGGGGGAATGAACACATAACTGCCGGCGGCAATGCCTTCACGCGTGTATTCGAACATGGAATTTCCAGCGGATTCAAAGGGTTTGGCCAAACCATAATCCGCGATCTTGACCAGAAAGTCGGGTTCCTTCCAAGACCGGTCCAAGAGGAAGTTGGATGGTTTGAGGTCCCGATGGATGAACCCCGCTTCGTGCAGCGCTTCTAATCCCCGTAAAATTTGGATAGTGATTGATGCGGCCAGGGGTGGTTCCAAGGGGCCTCGGAATTCCCAGGAAACCAGATTTTTCACGTCGCCGCCGCCTAAAAATTCGGTCACGAAAAATGGAATGCCCTTGAACCGGTCCTGATCCAGAACACGGACCAGGTTGGGGTGGATCACCTTGGATTGAACGGCCACTTCCCGTTCAAACACCTTGCGGGCGTATTCGTTCCGCACCAGTTCCGGCAGAATCATTTTTACGGCCGAAACCCGGCGGATGGTTTTGTGTACGGCCTTGTACACAATCCCCATTCCCCCTCGACCCAGTTCCTTGATAACGTAATAGTCGCCCAGAAACTTGGCCCCCCGAGCCGTTTCGTGGCCGGCGGCGCAGGTTTCGCACAGGTAAAAGGCATGGACCAGGCTGGCCGCCAAACCATCGGTATTGGCTTCCGATGTCAGGTCCCGGTCGCATTGATAACAGTGAAAGTGTTTGACGCCTTCCGTTTTAGGTTTCAGGAACTGGCCGGTATCCATGATGGCGTGGGTGCTGTCGCAGTCCCGGCAGGTGTATTTAATGCCCTTAAGCTGATCCGGCGCCAGGCCTTTTAGTTCCTGAGTCACGTTTCGGCCGCAGACCTGGCAGAGCACGGTCATGCCGATATCCTCGTCCATGCCTTCCATATGGACCTGAATCCGGGTTTTGCCCACCCGGATCACGTCGCCGTCCTTCAGGTCCGCCTTGTCCACGCGCTGTTCGTTGATGAAGGTTCCGTTGCTGGACCCCAGGTCGGTGACGATGCATCGGGGCGGGCGGACTTCCAGGAGAAAATGCGTGCGGGAAATATGCTGATCGGCCTTGAGATCGAACCGAAGGTGGGCTTTCCGGGTGCGGCCCACAAGAAAGGTGTCGGCTTCATTAAATTCGAAGGTTTTTCCAGCCTCGGGTCCTTCGGTCAAATAGAGGCTGACTTTCATCGCGGTCTTTCCCCCGATCGGTTGAATCGGTTTCCCCTGGAAGCCTGACGAAACAGGAACGTTACCAAGTTACATGGAAGCCGCCGGACTGTCAATCGTTCGTGACAATGGTTCGAGGTCCGGGCGCCACCATGGCCGCCGCGACCTGGGCGGCCTTTTCGGGTCCATAAAGGCGGTCAACCAAGGCGAGGGCGAATTCCACGGCGGTTCCGGCGCCCCGGCTGGTGACCACCGAGCCGTCCACGACCACCCGTTCGGCCACCCGGGACTGATCCGGAAGCCGGTCCGAAAAGCCCGGGTGGGCGGTGGCTCGAAGGCCTTCCAAAAGACCGTGGGTGTGCAGGATTAAAACGGGCGCCGCGCAGATGGCTCCAAAAAGGTTCCCCTGGCTCTGGTGCCTTTGAAGCATCCGGGTCAGGGCCGCGTCGTCCCGAAGCCGTTCGGCGCCGGGCAGGCCGCCGGGAAGGGCGATAAGATCGAAGGCCTGATCCTGGCAATCGGTTAAAAGCGCGTCGGCCACCAGCCGGGTTCCTCGGGAGGCGGTGATGGTCAGGCCGTCCACCGAGGCCACTGTCACGGCGGCCCCGGCCCGCCGGAGCACGTCGATGATCGCCACCGCCTCCAATTCCTCGGTCCCGTCGGCCACGGGAACCAGCACCCGTCGGGTCATCATTTCCTCACCACCTGTTATTACGGCCAAGGCTCCCATTTTTCACTATAGGAGGGCCGCTTTTTCCCTAATCCTGGGTTATTGTACGATGCCCTTTTCCGGCTGGCAAGCGTGGATATTCCGCCGGAAAGAATGGTCTGGATCTTGACATCGGCGAAGGCTTTTGGTACAAACGTGAAAATTTCCACTACCGAGGTGCACCATGTCCACCCAGGCCCAAAAAGAATTTCACATGGAAACCGGCCAGAAAGTCGGCGCGTTGATCCTGATGCTCATTCCCCTGCTCATTATCGGCGTGGTTCTGGATATGCACCTGATCCACGGTATGTTCGTTTCCGGCCTCATTTCGCTGGTCTCGACCGGTCTTTTATACTGGTCCATCATCACCGGGAAATTGTTCTTCTGGCGGTAGGTTCCGTTCCCCTTCTCGGGGGAGCCTCCAACGCCCCAGCGGGCCGGAGGCGGCGTTCGAGCGGGAAAACCGGTCTTTCGGAAAGGATCACCCCGATGGTTGGGTGGTCCTTTCGTTTTTTCGGCGTTGCTTGAAACCGAGGGAGAATCTTTCGGGCGTTCGAGTGAATCCAGGGCAAGGCATGCTTCGCCCGGCGGGCTTGGATCGCGAGCCGGGTTTCAGGCGTCTTTATGCGCGGTGAAAAACTGGTTGATCGCCTTCATCAGGGCTTCGGGTTGGAAGGGCTTGATCAAATAGGACCGTACTCCCAGTTTTTTGGCCGAAAGCACCTGGTCCCGCCGCGCCGTGGAGGTGAGGATGATGAATTTGGCATGGGGGTCGGATTCGAGGATGGACGTCATGGCTTCCAGACCGCCCATTTCGGGCATGACCAGGTCCATGATGACCAGGTGAGGCCGGAACTCGCGGTACACTTCCACGGACCGGCGCCCGTTTTCGGCCTGGGCCACTTCAAAGCCGAATTTTTCCAAGGTGCGGCCGATGATCGTCCGGATCACGGCGGAATCTTCGGTGACCAGAATCCGGCGGCGGATGGCCATGCTTTCCTTCCGCTCCTCGTTGAAGGTCACCCGGAAGGCCACGTGGCTGAAGTTGAGCGACAGGATCACCACGAAGGCGTGAGCTCCGCCTGAAGTATCGAGCTTGACGCTGGTGAATTTGATGGCCGAAGGCGGGCTGAAACGGACGGCCGTTCCCAGCCGGTCCCATTCCGAAATGGTCCGGCCAATGATCGTGTTCATGAATTCGTTCAACAAGTCCAGAGCGATTTCGTCCAGGTCCGTCACTCGGGCCAGACCCATTTTTTCCGCCAGCGCGGTGGCCACGGCCACGGCCATATCCACATTGGCGAATCCCAGGATGAATTGGCCGTTCGCGGTTTTTTTAAGGTGTTCGTAATCGATCACGTGGGCCATGGGGATCACTTCCCCCAGGCGTTCATCCGCTTTCACCTTGTATTGGACCACTTCCGCGCCGGTCATTTCGCGGAAAATGTCGGTGGCGTTGCGCGCCAGAACGTCAACGAGTTCGGCGTACGGAATATCGACCATGCCAGAAGCCTCGATCCCCAATGAATGTTCGTTTCGCTTTTTCCCCGGGGTCAGAGTACACCGGACGCTCGGGGAAGGCAAGAGGGGATGTCGTCCGGCGGGACCATCCCCCTGGCGAAGGGGCGCGGTTAACGTTCGGCCTCCAGGGCCACTTTTTCCACTCGGGCCAAATCCCGCTCGTAATGGAACGAAGCCAGATAATACAACAGGGCGGCCACCAAGGTGGCGATGGGAACGAGGGTCAGGGCGGTTTTGATGTCGTACCGGTCCGAAATGAACCCCACGAAAATGGGGCCGAGCGAGCTGCCCAGGATATTCTGAAAAATTACGCACAAGCTGTACGAAATGGCCCGGAGACCCGGATGAACCACATCCTGGGTAACGGCCGCCGCCGCGGGCACGAACGCCGAACAGGTGATTCCGCCCGCCAGCATCAGGATGTATTGGGTTTTCCCCGTAAAGAAATAAAAGGCCACGAAAAAGATCACCGCCGTGAGCAAGGAGGAAAGAGCGGGAAAAAGCAGCCGGGCGTCCATCCGTTTTTTCATCCACCGGTCAGTCAGATACCCGCCCAAAGGAGCGCCGACAATGGCCAGGAAAAGCACCAGACTGCCCTTGATTCCGGCCTGGCTCATGGGGATGTTGTCCACCCGGTGGAAATAGGTGGCCATCCAGGTCAGAAGGGAGCTGGTGAGGAAGGTATTGCCCACGAAGGCGAAGTAGGTAAGGATCAGGGACGGGGTCGCCAGGAACCGCCGGGCGATCACGGCGAAGCCTTGCCCCGCATTGGTGGAGGCCGATCCCTTGGCTGGCGTGGAAGGCGTCAGCGCCACGGTCTTGTAATCCCGAACGCCGAAGAACAGAAGCGAAACGATCATGCCTGGGATGGCGACCAGACCAAAGGCATGGCGCCAGCCGTAATGTTCGGCCACCAGCCCGCCGATGGCCATGCCCAAGGCCGATCCCAAGGGTATGGAGGCGTTCCATAGGCCCATGACCATGGACCGCTGCTTCTGAGGGAACAGGGCCGAGATCATGGCCGTTCCACCCGGCGCGTACCCCGCTTCGCCGATGCCGATGGCGGTCCGGGCGACGAACAACTGGGAAAAGTTGCGGGTGAAGGCGCAGGCCAACGTGGCCAGGCTCCAGCTCACGGCCATGATCCCGATCACCTTTTTCCGGCTCCAGCGGTCAATGAGCAGCGAAACCGGGAAGGTGAAGACCACGATGGCCCAGTAAACGGCCGAAACCAGGGCTCCGCACTGGGTGTCGGTCAGGCCCCAATCCTTTTGCAGAAAGGGAAAAAGCGACACCACGATCAGGCGGTCGATGTAATCGAACATATAGACGAGGAAGAGCAGGGCGAAGACATACCAGGCATAACCCCGGGAAGCCACGTAGCCTTGGTTCGGTTCGGTGCTCGTCATGATCCGTGGTCCTTTCGGGCGGCCCCTGGAGGCCCGGCGCTCGGCCGGACCTCCCCAAGGGGGTCGAGAAGGGTTCAACCGTGTTTCAGGCCTTGTACGCGCCCAGGTTCGCCAGCGCCACGCTGCCCGGGCTCACGGTGGTGGGATCGGTCATCACGTTGATCAAACAGACTTGCTCCGAAGCCATGGCTTCTTCCAGGGCCGGCCGGATATCCTGGGGCCGTTCCACGAAAAAGCCCCGGCCGCCCATGGCTTCCACTATCTTGTGATAATCCACCCGTCCCAGCCAAGTGCCGGTTTCAATGGCCCGGCCCATCCTGATTTCCTGGCTGTGGCGGATCATGCCCCAGCCCAGATCATTGCTCACCACGGCCACGAAAGGAAGCTTTTTGCGTAAGGCGGTTTCGAACTCCATGAAATTGAAACCGATGGACCCATCTCCGGAAAGCAGGCCCACCCGTTGATTGGGATAAAGGTTCTTGGCCGCCAGGGCGTTGGGCAGGCCCGCGCCCAAACAGCCGTACAGGCCGTAATCGAGGTATCGTCCGGCCCGCTTCGCGGTCCGGGTCATGCCCAACCAAGTGGTGGTGTCGCCGCCGTCGGCCACCACGATGTCGTCCTCGCGGTCGAAAAAGGCATCCACTTCCCGGGCCAGGCGCATGGGGTGAATGGGAGTGGCGTCGCTTTCCCATTGGGCGCCGGCTTCGGCCTTGCCCTTTTGGTCCTGGTTTTGAAGCACGGTCACCCAAGGGGCGAAACGTTCTTTCAGGGTGGCGGACAGATTCCG